>JBDLJL010000003.1:0-79922 GCA_039714415.1 Bacteroidota bacterium | reverse complement strand
ATCTTTACTTATGATTGCATCTTCACCTCTTAATCCCATATTCTTACTTTCGTCCAATTCAATACCTAAGAAAGATAAATCATCAGTAATACCTTTTCTGATCGTATCGGCATTTTCACCAATTCCACCTGTAAAAATTAGTATATCTATACCTCCCATTGCTGCAGCATAGGATCCAATGTATTTTTTTATTCTATAACTGTACATGTCCAGTCCAAGCTTAGCCCGGTCATTACCCTCTTTGGATGCATTTTCAATTTCTCTCATATCTGAAGAAACACCTGTAATACCCAACATTCCACTATGTTTGTTAATTAAGATTCGTGCCGTTTCCACACCAATTTCCTCTTTTTCCATTAAAAACAAGAGGGCACCTAAATCCAAATCACCTGTTCTACTTCCCATTATTAATCCTTCAACCGGTGTAAGTCCCATAGAAGTATCAACTGACTTGCCTTTATTTATAGCAGTTATTGATGCACCATTACCTAAATGACAAGCAACAATCTTTTGTTCATTGATGTTGGTACCCAATATTTCACAAGCCTTACTAGCAACATATCTATAACTAGTACCATGAAAACCATATCGCCTTACCCCATATTTTTTGTAAAGTGCATTAGGTGTAGCATACATAAATGCTTTTGCAGGCATGGTTTGGTGAAAGGCAGTATCGAAAACTGCTACCTGGGGAATATTTGGCAAAAGCAAATCCATGGCTAATATGCCTTTATAATTGTGAGGATTATGCAAGGGTGCCAATTCACTAACCTTTTTTATATCTTCTTTTACCTCATCGTTTATTAAAACACTTGCTTTGAATTTTTCACCACCATGTGCTACCCTGTGCCCAACTGCTTCAATTTCATTAAGTGAAGAAATACAACCATGTTTTTCACTTATCATAACCCCTAATATATATTCAATTCCTCCCTGATGGTCAAGAATATCACCTTCAAACTTAACTTTTTGACCATTACTTTTTTCATGCTTTAAAAATGCACCTTTTAAACCAATTTTTTCAACAACACCTTTAGCCATTACCACATTATCATTCATACTAAAGAGTTGATATTTTATTGATGAACTTCCACAGTTCAAAACCATTATTTTCATAGGAATATTTATTATTACATTATATTAGCCGTATGGAACAATAGATGCTTCATACGTGTATTTTTTAATTGTTTATAAACGAGTATTTGTTAAAAATGGTTTATGGACAATTGATTACTTTTTGGATACTGTCAACTTTATTCCCCTGAGCATCGTATGTGTAAAACCCCATACACGTTTTCCTACCTAGATGTTGTGCCCTGACCAATTTTTTAATTAATGGTGATGCTTTGTATTTCATATCTCCAAACTCATTATAGAGATTATCCATCCATCTTACAACTTTATCAAGACCAATTTTATCTGCCATTTCAAAAGGCCCCAAAGGAAGACCTAAGCCATTTCTCATTGTTAAGTCAATATTCTCCTTGGTGGCAACACCTTCCATTAAAGCATCACATGCCTCTCCAATTAATGCAACAAATAGTCTAACACTAATAAGACCAGGCGATTCATCAACAGGAATTGGGATTTTTTCTATAAGAGTTGTAAATTTCCTTACATTATCACATGTTTCCTCCGCAGTGTATAACCCCCTAACTACTTCTACAATATTTGCCCCAGGATTGGTAGTTGAAAAATGCAAGCTAAGGCACCTGTCTTTGTGAATTAATTCATTTGCTAATTCAGTAATAACCGTTGTGGTAGAGTTGGTTGCAATAATGGTATGTCGGCTTACGTGCTCTTCTATTTTCTTAAAAACACCTTTTCTGATATCAACACTAAATTCCCTTTGTTTTGAAAGTATTGATTCAATAACCAGGTCACAGTCCTTAAAATTATTATAATCGAGCGTACCTTTAATCCTAGACAAAACGGCTCTTTTATCACCAGCTGTCATTCCCCAATGCTCAATCCTGTTATCAAGTTCTTCTGCTAACTCCCTGTGTGCTTCTTCAATAGCCGCCTGGTCCAATTCAAGAAAAACAACTTCAATACCTTTTGAGGCAATCATTAATATAATTCTCTGCCCGGTAGTTCCTGCACCAACAATTCCAATTTGAGCAAATTGTGCCTTTGGCCTTTCTTTTTTACTAAGTGCATAGTTTTCAATCTGTTCAACTATTAATTCTTCCATATTCTATATATTAATTTCTTCCGTTTTATATTCCTGCAGCCTGATTAGCAGTAATGGCAATCAGGTTTGTTATATCACTTACAGAACATCCGCGTGACAAATCATTAATTGGAGCTGCCATACCTTGTAAAATAGGCCCTATTGCCTGAGCATCAGCCATTCTTTGAACCAGCTTATAAGCAATATTACCGGTTTCAAGTGTAGGAAATACAAGTACATTTGCTTTCCCGGCAATTGGACTTCCTGGAGCCTTCTTCTTTCCAATAGTCTCAATAATAGCTGCATCCGCTTGTAATTCTCCATCAATTTGAAGATCAGGGGCCATTTGTTTGGCAATATTAGTAGCATTAACCACTTTATCAACCATTTCATGATTTGCACTCCCCTTTGTTGAGAAGCTTAACATGGCTACACGTGGTTCCATTTCGGCAATATCTTTCGTTGTTTTGGCCGTTGCTACAGCTATTTCTGCTAATTCACTATCAGTTGGATTAGGATGTACAGCACAATCTGCAAATACCATGAATCCATCATCCCCAAATTCTTTATTTTTTAAAATCATGATAAATGCACCGGAAACAACACTTATACCTGGTGCTGTTTTCACATATTGAAATGCTGGTCTAAGTACATCACCCGTGGCATTTCTAGCACCAGCGACCTCGCCATCTACATCACCGTTTTTTATCATCAAAACACCTAAATACAACGGATCTTCAATTAATTTTGATGCATCTTCCCTTGTTAAACCTTTCTTTTTTCTTAACTCAACCATAAGGTCAATATAAGTGTCTTTTTGGGGGTGATTTAAAGGATCAACAATTTTAGCTTTATCAATGTTTTTTAGATCATGTTTATTAGCCAAACCTCTTATCTCTTTTGGATCGCCCAACAAAACTATTTGAGCAATACCCTGAGCCAGTACTTCATTAGCTGCCTTCAGAGTCCTTTCTTCAGTTCCTTCCGGAAGAACAATTCTTTTATTGTATTTTTTTGCACTTTCTTTAATCTGTTTTAACAAATCCATGATTATTAACTTTTTATATGCTTTATATTTTTCTACAAATTTAGCGAAAAACTTTTGATTATTTAATGATAGCATATACTTTTAGGCTTTATTTATTGTATGTTAGGCAGCAACAATTTATTTATTGGTAATTTTTGGTTAATTGTTACCAGTTCGCCAATAACTGGGAACTGGCTGGTTGCTCATTTCAAATTTCTAAAATCTAATTTTTACTTTTTACTTTTTAAATAATATGGAATGGTATGAGATCTTAATAACCATTGGAATTGGCTTAATTGCTGGTTTTATAAATACATTGGCTGGAAGTGGCTCATTATTAACATTACCTTTATTAATGTTTATGGGACTACCTGCAAATGTGGCTAATGGTACTAACCGGATAGCTATTTTATTACAAAACGTAGTTGGTGTTAGCAGCTTTAAACAACAAAAAGTTTTTAACTTTAAAGAAGGTATTTGGTTGGCAATACCAGCTATAATTGGTTCAATTTTAGGTGCTATATTAGCAGTTGATATTAATGAAGAAATAATGGAAAAATTTATAGCCGGACTGTTGGTTTTTATGTTTTTCTTTATTCTTTATAAACCCGAACGTTGGCTAATAGGAAAAGCTGAAATAAAAAGTAAGCCCGGTTTCTGGAAAATAATTATATTCTTTTTCATTGGTGTATATGGTGGATTTATACAAGCAGGTGTCGGTTTCTTTTTGCTTGCAGGCTTAGTGTTAGGTACAGGTTTTGACCTTGTTAAAGCCAATGCTATAAAAGTTTTTATTGTATTGTTATATACAGCCTTTGCTCTTGCCATTTTCATGATAAATGACCATGTTAATTATGTAGTCGGTTTAGTTTTGGCTATTGGTAATATGCTGGGTGCATTTATTGCATCAAGGCTTGCTGTAAAAAAAGGTAGTAAGTTTATACGTGTAATTTTATTGACTACCCTGCTTATTTCGTCTGTCAAATTATTTGGTTTGTTTTAATTTATAAGTCTTATTTAAATAGAAAATATGAAATTAATTTATTCAATTATTGTATTACTTTTAGCTTTTAATCAAACATTTGCCCAACAAACAGGGACATTGAAAGATGAAAGGGACGGGAAAGTTTATAAAACCATAAAAATAGGCCAGCAAGTATGGATGGCTGAAAACCTAGCCCATAAACCTGATACAGGAAACTTTTGGGCTTATAATAATAATGAAAACAATATAGCAATATATGGTTATCTTTATGACTGGGAAACAGCAAAACAAATTGCACCACCGGGTTGGCATTTACCAACAAAAGAAGAATTTGAAATACTATTAAACAATTATAATGGCGAAAATCAAAAAACTTATCTTGCCCTTATAAAAGAAGGAAGCTCTCAAATGAATATTATATTTGGCGGGTGGTGTGGGAAAAATAACCGATTTAAAGGTAAAAATAATATTGCAAGTTATTGGACAACTGATGGTCGTGAAGGTACAGGGATTTGGAATTGCGGTTTAAACTCAACAGTTAAGATGATTAAAATGTTCAAATTAGTACCTACAGTAGGTTTGAGCGTTCGGTTAATAAAAGACTGATCATTTGCAAGATATTTTTGTTTATATTTGGGATAATCATCAGTTATTAAACCAATAAAATTATTTTACCAAGATGAAAATTCAATATCTTTAATGTTTTTCAAAACCGAAAGGAATAATTTAACCTGACAACTAAAGGAAAATAGTAACAAAACTTTAAATATATAAAACCTAAAAATAACATGGTTAAAGAAATTAAACGCCGTCCTAAATTTAAAAGAAATATTACCCGACGCTATACAAAGGAAAGAAATTTACCCATCGGTTTAAAACTGAAAATATGGTTTGCAGATGTTCTAACAGTCATTGGTGGTGGATTCCTATTAATAGGAATTCCCTTTGTTTTAATTTTTGTTCCATTTGCCAGCTTATTTTCACCGGGTTTTTCTGATAATGACCCTGTTATTGAAGGAACCATAACAGAAGTTTATGGAACAAGTTCATATGTAAATGATGTTCAGGTTTATGAATATACTTTCACTTATAATCCACCGGATGGAGGTAATTATGAGGGCATTGGTTACAGTACTGGAAAAATATATGAAATAAGTGATCCGGTTCAGGTTATTTATAAAAGGAATAAACAGGAAATTGCCAAAGCTAAGGAATTAAGACTTAACAGTTTTTCAGTTGGGTTAGTGTTTCCAGTTCTAATATTTCCCTTAATAGGGGCTGTTATGTTGTATTTTAGTACAAAAAAGGCTATTAATTCTATACGGATTTTAAAAATAGGTGAACTTGCTTTTGGTAAATTTCAGTATAAAGAAACAACCAATACAAAAGTAAACGGACAAAGGGTGTATAAATTATATTTTGAATTTACAGCGAAAGACAATAAATTATATAAAACCATAGCAAAAACCCATCATTACTATCAATTGGAAGATGATGATAAAGAAAAACTTGTTTATGACCCGGATGACCCTGAAAATGCAGTATTATTGGATGCACTTCCGGCAGCAGTAAGAAAATATTTTGCTAATGAATAATTAATTAAATAAATTTATACTTCCACAGCCCGAGAACAAGTTTTACACTTTATGAATTTACATAAATGAAAAAAAAATCACTACTTAAACGGTTTTTAATATGGCGAATCCGACATTTGCCAACTCAACCTTACTTAATGATTTTAAGCCTGTTAACAGGTATTGGTTCCGGTCTGGCAGCAGTAGTAATATACAATCTTGTACATTTTATTCAATCAGCTCTTCATTCTGGTCTATCGAAAGAATATTTCAATTATTTATACCTGGTTTACCCTATAATTGGAATTACCCTGGCTGTTCTTTTCATTAAATTTATTTTAAAACAACGGGTTGGGCATGGTATTCCAAGTGTACTATATTCAATATCAAAAAACCATGGCTTTGTAAAAGTGCACAATTTATTTTCATCGGTAATTACCAGTGCTTTAACAGTAGGGTTTGGCGGGTCAGTGGGTCTTGAAGGCCCTACAGTTGCAACCGGTGGTGCCATTGGCTCTAATATTGGTAGGTTATTGCATCTTACTTTTAAACACCGCATGTTATTATTGGGCTGTGCATCAGCAGGAGCCATGGCGGCTATATTTAAAGCCCCTATTGCAGCAGTTGTATTTGCTTTTGAAGTTATTATGATTGATTTAACTACTTCTTCAATAATCCCAATATTAATTGCTGCAGCATCCGGTACTTTGACTTCTTACGCTTTTTTAGGACAAAACGTAATATACAAGGTTGAAATTCTTGGAAAATTTCAGTTTGATGATTTACCTTTTTATATCTTATTAGGAATTCTCACTGGCTTGTTATCAGTTTATTTTACGAGAATCTACATGTTTATAGGCCAACTTTTTGAAAAAATTAAACATTCATATAATAAATTAATTATTGGCGGACTATCACTCGGTATTATTATCCTTTTCTTCCCTCCTTTATATGGTGATGGATATGAGGCTGTTAATGAAGCTCTTCATGGAAGTTATGACTTCCTTTTCACGAATAGTTTTTTTAGCGCTTATAGTGATAATATCATTGTAGTATTAATATTGATACTTGTCATAACCTTAATGAAAGTGATAGCAACTTCAATTACTTTTGGTAGTGGAGGTGTTGGAGGAATCTTTGCACCGACTTTATTTATGGGAGCAAATACCGGGCTTTTATTTGCTTCATTTTTAAAATATATTGGTTTTAAGGACATTTCGATAAATAACTATGTACTGGTTGGTATGGCAGGCTTAATTGCCGGAGTACTACACGCACCCTTAACCGGTTTATTTTTAATAGCTGATTTAACACAAGGATATGCTCTTTTTATGCCCTTGATGATTACGGCAACGATTTCTTATGCAACCATCAAATTTTTTGAGCCCAACAATGTATATACAATACAATTGGCTAAAAGAAAAGAACTGCTTACCCACCATGCTGATAAAAATGTTTTAACATTAATGAAAGTTCGCCAAATACTGGAAACGGATTTTAAAACAATTAAAAAAGAAGCTACACTTGCAGATTTAGTTCAGGCAGTTTCGGAATCCCCTCGAAATATTTTTCCAATTGTTGACTCTGATAACACGTTCCTTGGTGTAGTTACACTGAATGATATCAGGCATATTATGTTCAAACCGGAAGAGTACGACTCAGTTTATGTAAAAGACCTTATGTACGTCCCCTCAACATTTGTAGCTTTAAACGATTCAATGGAAGATGTGGCCCACAAAATACAACACTCAAGGCGATTTAACATAGTTGTTCTTGAAAACGGTAAATATGTTGGATTTGTATCCAGGGCAAATGTGTTTTCAAATTATCGGCGAATTTTAAAGAATATTTCAGAGCATTAACAATATATAGTTATTCAATTGTCATTCAGTAGCTATATATTAACTTGTTATAAGGGTTACTTTTAATGAAAACGCTTAGTATAAAAAGTAATGCTCTGCATATAGTATTTTCATAAATTTGCAAAGAAACTAAATAAGGCTTGCAAAGAGGTCATATTCACGCGAGGATTCAATTTTCACTTTATAAAACTCACCAATTTCAAGTTGATTGTTTTCTATAGGTATTAAAATTTCGTTATCAACTTCAGGGGAGTCATATTCTGAACGTGCAACATAATAATTATCTTCTAAGCGGTCAACAAGCACTTCCATGGTTTTTCCAATTCTTTTTTGGTTTAGTTGTAAAGAAATTTGTTCCTGAAGCACCATTATTTCTTCAGCTCTTCTGGTTTTTTCGTTTTCTTCAACGTCATCTTTATGATTAGCAGCACCGAAAGTCCCTTCTTCCTCAGAATAAGTAAAAATTCCCAGTCGATCAAACTTTGTTTTCTTTACAAATTCAGTTAGCTCTGCATAATCCCGTTCACTTTCACCGGGGTAACCAACTAATAAAGTTGTTCTTAAAACAATGTTTGGGTTTGATCTCCTAATTTTTTCAATCAATTCAATAGTTGACTGCTTATTGTGCGCCCTACGCATTTTTTTTAATACACTATCACTAACATGCTGAACAGGAATATCAAGGTAATTGCAAATTTTTTCCTCGTTAGAAATTAATTCAATTAACTCATCAGGGAACATTGCAGGATAGGAATAATGCAAACGTATCCATTTCAGCTTTTCAATCTTAACTAATTCTTTTAAGAGCTCAGTGAGCATCTGTTTATTATAGATATCTATTCCATAATATGTTAAATCCTGTGCAATAAGAATTAGTTCTTTTACACCCTTATCAGCAAGCTTTTTA
Organism: Bacteroidota bacterium; assembly: GCA_039714415.1. Taxonomy (GTDB): domain Bacteria; phylum Bacteroidota; class Bacteroidia; order Bacteroidales; family NBLH01; genus NBLH01. Next base: position 71,394 of record JBDLJL010000003.1, on the reverse strand, counting down.
GCTTCATCTATAAGGATTTCCATTGGAATGGATTTATGTTTACCACGAATTAGGGGGATGGCACAGAAAGAGCAGGTTCGGTCACAACCTTCAGATATCTTTAGATATGCATAATGTTTTGGGGTAGAAAGTTCACGTTCTCCAACAAGTTCGTCTTTATATTTGGTATTTAAAGTCTTTAATATTTTAGATAGATCATTTACACCAAAGTACTGATCAACTTCTTTAATTTCATTTTTCAGCTCAACTCTATATCGCTCTGAAAGACAACCCATTACATACAGACTCTTAATTAAATCATCTTCTTTGGCGCGGGCATATTTTAATATGGTATCAATTGATTCTTCTTTTGCATCTTTTATAAAGCCACAAGTGTTTATTACAATGGTATCAGCATCAGTACTGTTTGAATCAAACAACACTTCTGTTTTACCGGCTTTAAGCTGTGCGGCAAGGTGCTCACTATCAACTGTATTTTTTGAGCAACCAAGGGTTATAATATTTACTTTATGTTTTTTCAAGCTATTAGTTAAATCAAGTCTTTAAAGACAGGTTCACTTGTTTAATAATTGTTCATCATTTAAAAAGTGTATCAACAAATTCTTCTTTATCAAAAATTTGTAAATCTTTAATGCTTTCACCAATACCAATATATTTAATAGGGATTTTAAATTGGTCCGAAATACCAATTGCAACTCCGCCTTTAGCTGTTCCGTCTAATTTGGTTAACGCAATAGCATTTACTTCAGTTGCTTTTATAAATTCTTTAGCCTGCGCAAATGCATTTTGGCCGGTAGAACCATCTAGGATTAAAAGAATTTCATGGGGAGCATTAGGAATGAGTTTTTGCATTACCTTTTTAATTTTGCTTAGCTCATTCATCAGGTTAATTTTATTATGCAAGCGACCCGCTGTATCAATAATCACAATATCTGCCTGATTTTTTATTGCAGAATCTAAAGTGTCATAAGCTACGGAAGCAGGATCCGAACCCATTTTTTGCTTTATGATAGGTACACCTACCCTTTCAGACCAAATAACCAACTGATCAACCGCTGCGGCACGAAAAGTATCAGCAGCCCCCAGGTAAACTTTTTTACCTGCTTCTTTAAACATATGTGCCAGTTTCCCAATGGTAGTAGTTTTTCCCACTCCATTTACACCAACTACCATGATAACATAAGGGTTACCATCTTTACCTGAAAAAGAACTTTCGTCCAATATTGTGGTACTGGCTTCATTTTCGTTTAAAAGAGCAGCAATTTCTTCTTTTAATATCTTTTTTAATTCGCTGGTTCCAAAATATTTTTCTTTTTTTACCCTTGCCTCAATACGGTCAATGATCTTTAAAGTAGTATCCACACCTACATCTGAACTAATCAACACTTCTTCAAGTTCATCTAATAGATCTTCATCTACTTTTGATTTGCCTGCAACTGCCCTGGATAGTTTTTTTAAGACACTTTCTTTGGTTTTTTCCAACCCTTTGTCTAGACTATCTTTACTTTCTTTTGAAAATAAACCGAATACTGCCATATTATTCAATTGTTAAATTGTTATATTGTTTAAATATTGCAATCTATATGTTAATGGACAAGCTATAAAAGTATAACAATAAACTCTTTAGATATAAATAACTAAAACCAAATAAAGGTAATCTCAAAAAAGTAAAGCTCCATGCATAAAAAATTTCAAAACCACAGTTTACTACCGCAAATGAGAACTTAGCGAAGCGACTCACAAACACCTTATATATATTATAAAAATTAGTGAGTAATTTTGAAATTTTATAGCAACGAAGAAATTCGCATTTTTAGAAATTACCTAAATACAAAAAAAGCCTTCTCCATAAGTAGAAAGCTTTCCCTGTACATGTTTCTTTTTTTTTTTACTTTTTCTTAGCAAAAAAATCTTTTACTGCCTCATTTGGAACCATTGCTTCTTTAAATATATAAGCCCCTGTTTTAGGTGATTTTTCCATTTTAATAACTTTGGAAAAGGTTCTTCCCTCACCTTTCTGTAATGTAGCAACTACTTTCTTAGCCATAATAAACTATTTTATTTCTCTGTGTAGAGTAACTTTTTTTAATACCGGATTATACTTTTTTAACTCAAGCCTGCCAGGTGTATTTTTTCTGTTTTTTGTACTAATATATCTTGAAGTTCCCGGCATACCACTTTCCTTATGTTCAGTACACTCAAGAATAACCTGAACTCTGTTACCTTTCTTAGCCATTTTCTGTATATTTTAAAGATTAATAACTTTTAATGAACCCTTTTTCTACCGCTTGATCCAAGGTTTTTTTCAGTCCATTCTTATTAATGTTTCTGATACCAGCAGCTGATATTTTTAAGGTAATCCATCTGTCTTCTTCCGGTAAATAGAACTTCTTTTTAAATAAGTTCGGATAAAATTTTCTCTTGGTTCTCCTTTTTGAGTGAGAAACATTATTACCGGTCATTAATTTTTTTCCTGTAATTTCACAAATTCTTGACATCTCTTTTACAATTTTACTTTTCTGAAAATCGGTGTGCAAAAGTCGTGATTATTCTTTTAATTATCAAATAATTTTCTAATTAATTTTAATATAATCTATAAAAAAGTAAATTTTGTCGTTATTGCAAAATATAAGATCTCCAATACACATCAATTAAATTCAATCTTGATACTTATTATTTCCTGATTTACAATCATATATGAAGATTTTATTTATTTGACTGGAATTATTAACATTTTCTGCATATAATTTGCATGTTTAGCATTTTTATTCTGTTTCATTTTTTGTTTATCTTAAATGTAAAAAAAATATGTACGTTTGTAATAATGTAAAGAAAAGTTTTTTCTTCTTTAAGTTCATATTTTTTTTTTTAATCTTTTAGTTATAAAAAATTGTTTAAAAAAAATAACACAAAACTGGAATTAATTAAAATTATTTCCGGATACACATTAATCATATTGGTGGCATTTTTTTATGCGCTATGGTTTTATATGTGGCACGTAGATAAAGATAAGGTTGTAACTGAATTATATAGTTTAAAATCTGATATTTTAAGCCTTGAAAAAACACAAACCAACTTTCTGGATAAAGAATCGTTAGATGAACTTCTTTTTAGTACCGACAAAAATACGAATACTGAGAATTTTAAACAACGATTTGAAATTGCCCAAAATAAAATAAAAGAACTAAGTCTGGCGAATAAAAAAGATGCTACACTAAATATTTTGTATAGTAGTTTGAATGAAGATCTTCTGAAACTAAGATCAGAAAATAAGTTATTCTTAAAATATATAAAAGAAGCAGGAAATGAACACACCGGCATATATAGCCACCTTCTTATTGCGGAAAATAACTTTCAAAAGAAACTGACAAATACTACCGGATTATCAAACATTCAGGTTCATTTTAATCAAATAAAAGTATATCGCAAGGTCTTTTATTTATACAATGACATTCAAATATTAAATATCTCAAATAATCATATTGATGCCTTATTAAAAGAATTAAGCCGTAAAAAAGGAAACTCAAACAATTATTATTACTTAAGATTAATAGATGGCCTACAGGAATATAAACAGGTTTTTAACTTATTTGCCCGAAAGTTAATGCAAATTGGCATTCGCAAAGGTGATGGAATCAGGCAGAATCTTGCTACTAATTATCAAAAAATTGATAACCGGATTGTTGAGGCAATTGATCAGGTAGAGCTCAAACAAACAAAAGGTAACATATTCACACTCTTTATTATTGTCTTTCTAATCCTGCTAAGTATCTCAATAAATATTATATTCCATTTCCAAACAGCAAAGCGTGTAAAACTATTCCTTAAAGAATCAGAACAATATTTTTCATCACTTATAAAAGGTAATCTGGTCAAAGCTCCTGATGAAGTCCCAAATGATGATTATATAGAATTGCAAAAACAAATGAACTTTTTTTCTGAAAAATTGGACTTAAGTTCTAAAATGATGGCTGCTTTAATCAAAGCTGAGTCTGAACCATTTACCAAAAAAAGTTATAAGAATGCAATATTCCCTGAAATAAACATTCTAAACAAACATATTGAAAACCTGAACAAGCAATTAAAAACTGAAACTAATGAAACATATATAAATAAATGGATTCGGAAAGGGCTGGCAAGTTTTTCAGAAGTTCTTAGGCAAAACTTTGAGAAACCACAGGTACATGCAAAAGAGATACTTAGTAATCTGGTAGATTATTTGAATATTCCAATGGGTGCAATTTATTTGCCGGCAACCGGCAAGGATAATTCTTTTGATTTAGTGGCAAGTATTGCCTTTGGAAAACAAAAACATTATCAACGTCCTGTGATTAAAGGTGAAGGAATTATTGGAACGGCAGTTGAGGAAAAAAAGATTATTAATATTACAGATATTCCTGAAGATTATTTTAAAATCTCATCCGGGTTTGGAGAAGCAAAACCTAAAAACATTATTGTTCTCCCAATAAAACTGGAAAATAAAGTTTATGGAATTATTGAACTGGCTTCATTAAATAAATTTAAAAAATTTGAACTTGAATTTATTAATGAATTAAGTAAATATCTGGGGGCTTCATTTGCAATTTCGGCTGCTTTCCTTGAAACCACAGAAAAATTTGAACAAAATGAAAAAGAGTTTTTATTATATAAAATGGAAACAGATAATTTTAAGGATGCAATGAATAACTTGAAGCAAGAAAACATTCATCTTGAGGATAAAAACCTTGAAAGTGAAATTATTAATGAGAGCATTAACACCTTTGCATTGGTTGCTAAACTTGATCTGGACGGGAATATACTTGAAATAAACAATGCGTTCATTGAAGTCTTAAAAAAATCTAAAAAAACTATAATTAGTACAAGTTATTGGGATTATAAAACACAAACGGGTAAAGAAAATGAAGTTAAGCTGGAACAATTGTGGAACGATGTAAGGTCAGGCAATATATGTAATTTGGAGCGAAACATTTTGGTTGCACAAAAAAATATTTGGTTATCAGAAACCTATATTCCTATTAAGGATAAATCAGGTAAGGTAAACAAGATTAAAGTTATTGCCTTTAACAAAACGGACTTAAAAACACTCGAAACAGATCTTGATAAGCAAAAGCAAAATGAAAAAGATCTTTACGACCAGATTGCAAAGCTGAAAGCTGAATTGGAAAACCTTAACAAGTAAATAAGTTCTATAAGGTTAAAATCTAATGATAAAGCAACTAACTTTTGCTGCAAGATATTTTAAATATCTCATTAAATCAAGGTATTACAAAGGCCACGGAATACACTCACCTTTCCTGTATAATTTTACGCAAGAAGTTATTTTTTCGAATAAAAAGAATCCTCGTCTCAAAGAAATTAGCTCAATTATTAAAAAACATAAGAAAGATCGAAGCCGTATCCAAATGGGTGACTATGGCGCCGGTTCACAAGTTTTTAAAAGCAGGGAAAGAAGTATCAGGAACATAGCCAAAGTTTCATCCACTCAAGAAAAATATGGAAACCTACTTTTTAGGATGGTTGACTATTTTGATTTGAAAAACATCCTTGAACTAGGAACATCATTGGGTATTGGAACTATGTACATGGCATATTCTCAAAAAGCAAATGTTTATACTATTGAAGGAGACTCATCAGTTTATAAAAAGGCAAAAAGAACTTTTGAACAAGCAGGTTTAACTAATGTTGTATTTATTAATGATTTGTTCGATCAGGCTTTACCAAAGGTGTTAAATGAAATACCAGGACTGGATTTGGTTTACTTTGACGGGAACCATAAAATGGAACCTACACTAAACTATTTTGAGCAATGCCTTACAAAAAAAACAAACGATTCTGTATTTATTTTTGATGATATTCATTGGTCTAACGACATGGAAAAAGCATGGGAACATATTAAATCCCATCCAAAAACAAAAGTAACAATAGATCTGTTTCAAATGGGTATTGTGTTTTTCAGGAAAGAATTAAGTAGGGAGCATTTTGTGATTAAATATTTATAAACCACTCCATGAAACTATATCCACCCCAAACTACCAAAAACAATAACACTTAACAGCACAATAGTATATATAACACCCACAGTTGTTATTTTTTGTTTCATGGTTTTCATATCGTAAACCCAAAAAGCAACCACAAAAAAAGTCAAATAACCAAAAATGATGATCAACCATGGAGCGCTAATATTCCACCAACTGTAGTCCCAGGTAAGCATATCGGCCAGATTAAGGAAAATCTCAACAACAACAGAGAAAATGGAACCAGTTATGGCAATGAATAGACGGTTGTTCATACCCAGTATTTTCAGGTTCTTATCATCTGGTAGCATTTTAGCCCAAACAATTCCCGCAATCGAAAACATAAAGGCAATTTCTATATTTAATCCAACAAGAATCAGGTAGGCTGTTTTACCAGGTGCACACCATAATGGAGCATATTCAGTAAAATGAAATATCAATGAATTTATAATTTCATTAATCCAGTCCATACCCCAAAATGCCAAACCGGCCAAAATCAGATTCCAGTTTTTTCGTTCAATTTCATTTGCATACACATAAAAAGTTAGTGCCAGCAATGGAATCACATACCATTGTAATGTTGAAGGGTCTCTTAAAATACTTAAAGCCTGTTTTGAAAATGGTGTTAGTTCGTTCATTGGTTAATAATTAATGGTTTTTTACTATTTTAAGTAAATATATAGAACAATTAGGTTTTAGAAAATTAAATTTTATATTTTAGCAAAAAATAGTTTAGTATGGCAGAAATGATTAGATGCGTAGAATTGAAAAAATTCTATCAAGTTGGAACCCAGGTAGTAAAAGCAATTAGAAATATCAGTGTGACAATTAATGCCGGTGAATATGTTGCTATCATGGGCCCTTCAGGTTCAGGAAAATCAACCTTAATGAATATTATTGGATGTTTAGATACTCCAACTGGTGGTAGCTATATTTTAAATGGCACAGAAGTTGGAAAATTAGAAGATGACCGTTTGGCTGAAATACGAAATAAGGAGATTGGTTTTGTTTTTCAAACTTTTAACCTTATGCCCAGGTATACCGCTTTGGAAAATGTAATGTTACCCTTAATATATGCTGGTGCGACTAAAGAAGAACGAAAAAACAGGGCTTTAGAAGTGCTTGATAATGTGGGATTAACAGACAGGGTAACACACAAACCCAATGAGCTTTCAGGAGGACAAAGACAACGTGTTGCTGTAGCAAGGGCTTTAGTGAATAAACCATCAATAATTTTAGCAGATGAGCCCACCGGTAACCTGGATTCAAAAACGTCTATTGATATCATGCATCTGTTTGCACAAATTCACGGAATGGGAAATACCATTATATTGGTAACACATGAAGAGGAAATAGCCAAACATGCTCATAGAATTATCCGTCTACGTGATGGTGAGGTTGAGTCTGATGAAGTCAATGAGGAAATTATTGCTACTATTTAATTTCTATAGTCACAATTAATTTTGATCTATGAAAATTTATACTAAAACAGGCGACAAAGGCCAAACATCGCTTTTAAGTGGTGAAAGGGTATCAAAATATAATATCCGGATTGAAGCTTACGGTACAATTGATGAATTAAACTCGTTTGTAGGTTTGCTAAGGTCTGGAGAATTAAATAAAGATGATGCCATATTCTTGTTTAAAATACAAAATAAGCTATTCAATATTGGCTCAAAATTAGCAATGGGCAAAAAAAAAAGCTCTTTTAAACTTCCTGAATTAAAAGAAGAAGATATTGTTTTACTGGAAAAAGAGATGGATAAAATTGATGCTGTAACACCAAAATTAAAAAGCTTTGTTCTTCCTGGTGGCAGTTCGTCTGTTGCTTATAGCCATGTATGTCGGAGTATTTGCCGAAGAGCTGAACGTTTAATTGTTAAGCTAGCTGATGAAGTAGAAATAGACACGAATATTATTAAATATGTAAACAGGCTATCTGATTATTTTTTCCTTCTTTCCAGAAAAATCGCATTCGATTTTAATGTTGACGAGGTAATTTGGGATCCTGAATCCTGATTTTAACATGAAAAATAGTAATATTCAAACTATGGAAGTAAAGTTCAACTCATATTTTAGCCAAATTAAAGATAAAATTCAAAAATTACATATACACTATAAAGGAAAGGGACTATATAAATTTGTGGGTATAAATATTTTGAAAATTATATTAGTATATGCATTTTTAATTATTCTTCTTATATTAATAGGTAAATATTTACTGGACCTTAAACCTTTATTTCAGTTTTCTGTTGACAAATTTTCTGACAAACTGGTTCTTATTATTTTTTTTATTTCTGAATCATTTCTTGGTTTGGTTCCTGTTGACTTATTTATGATATGGACAACAAAATTTAAACAACCTATAATCTATTTGTTTTTATTAGGGGTTTTGTCTTATATTGGAGGTATCATTTCTTATAAAATAGGATTTTGGATTTCAAGAAGAAAAAGAATAAAAGTATACACAGAAAAAATGCTACAAAAATATATTTTGTTTGTTCAAAAATGGGGTGGAGCTTTTATTATAATTGCCGCTTTATTCCCATTCTCTCCATTCTCTATGGTAACCATAGCAGTAAGTGTATTTAGATATCCTTTTAAAAAGTTCCTGATATATGGTACCAGCAGGCTAATACGTTTTATAGTACAGGGTGTTATATTCTTTGATATACTAGATTTGGATACCTGGGTAGTATAGATTGTCAGCTATTTGAAAGATTAATTGGTATTGGATTAGTTTGTATTGGATATTGGTTACGTTTCTTTTTTTATTTGTGTCCGCAAGAAAATGCCAATAATTACTCACTAGTGTAATCTTTGCTAACAAATAAGTTTTTATTGAATATTAGTATATCCTTTTTTTAAAAGTATGACAACTAATTCAAATTTTCATGACAATATATACAATAATTTATTTTTTTGCGTTAAACAATTTATAGTAAAAATCTTTTAGATTCGTTTTTTTTATATATTTGCGCAAAATTTAAAATTAGTAAAAAATTAAGATATGTATTGGACCTTAGAATTAGCTTCAAAACTTGAGGATGCACCTTGGCCGGCAACAAAAGAAGAATTAATTGATTTTGCCATCAGGTCAGGTTCACCACTAGAGGTGATAGAAAATCTTCAGGAGATTGAAGATGAAGGAGAATCATATGAAAGTATTGAGGACATTTGGCCGGATTATCCAAGTAAGGATGATTTTTTCTTTCATGAAGATGAATATTAAAATTAAATGACCGGCTTCTTTTTAGTAGTCGGTTTTTTTATCTAAAATTTTCTTGGCCTTTTTACTTTCCAAATCAATCACTTCTTTTTTTGAAACTACCTTATTCCCCCCCCAGATAAATACATCTTGCCATTTTTCCGGCCTGAATTTTTTTAGCCACATAAAATTTTTAAACACTCTTTCGTCCGAACTTACATCTTTTGGTGGATACATAGTCCCTTCCGGGTTGTCGTAAAACCATATATCTTCCATTTCATTATTTACCAAATAAATGATCATATTAGTGCACTTCAACTTATTAATTCCAATTAGTTTTTCTTTATCCATCATAAAGTAAATGACACCACTTTCACTTTCCACATCAATTTGGTATAATTCACTATCTTTAAGATGACCAATCATTTTTTTACCTTTTATCTGATTAAAGCTATTTGTATCAGATTTTGAAGCCATCATGGAATTGTTAAGAAGTATGACTTTATTTACTTCATTACTGTCTGTTTGAATTTCAATATAATCAGCCGTTAATTGATTTTTCCCTGACCAAAGTACAGGTTCTCTATATAATTTAATAGTAGAGTCTAAAAAAGTATATATTAGCGAATCACTTTTCGCCTGAAAATCTGACCGAAACACCTTTGATTTATAGTACGCTTTTATCAACCTGAAGGTGGTTGTATCTGTTTTTGTAACCAGTGTGTCCATTATAGAGCGTATCGTGTCAGCATGCATAAATAATGAATCATTATCCTGTATATGGATAAATAGGGCACTATCTGTTATAACAGAACTTTCTGTGAATTCATAATATTTGCCAAGATTACCTTTTAAGCGAACATTTTGTACAGAATCCGCTATTGTAACATTCTCATATGCTATTCCCATGCCCTTTTTTCTATCATAAAATATACTATCACCTACAATGGTTTGCCTTTTATGTGTAAGAACAGGGTTTTTGTTTAATATACCAATATCCCGGATGTGATTATACCATCCTCTTTCACTATAAAGATTACTTGAGGTATCTGAGGCAACAATATTAGTTGGGCCCAAAATATATGATAATTTCTTCTTTGTATGATGTTTTAAGGTATCAGAATACATGGTGTAACCTGGATTTAGAACTACAACAGAGTCTTTAAAGTTTAATTCATCCAAATCAGCATAATAATAACCTTTTTTGCTTATAAGCGTATCCTCACCATTAAGCGTTCTGCCACCATCAAAATAATAACCAATATTTTCATCCATTTTATAATCCAGGTTTTCGGTGTTTAATACCATGCTATCCTTTTGCAGAACCACATTATATCTTACCTCTGCCAATTTATTCTGGCCTGAATAGTATAATGAATCCCCAAATAAATGAACCGTATCAGTAAGGTCTTCTGTTGGGCTAATTACATGTATATGACCAAAAGCAATAAATGAATTTTCATTAGTATTAAAATATGCACTATCGCAATACATATAAGCCGAGTCATGATTTAAAATTACATTTTCTTTAAGTACCTTCACATCAGGACCTAATTCTTCAGTAACTTCCAGATAATGTGAATTTTCAATGACAATCATTTTAGCTTCTTGTCCTATTACTGGATAATTGAGTGTAATGATTATTAATAAAACAATGTATTTGAAATAATTTCTAAGCATTAAATAAAGTTATAGATTGTTTAAAGTACTGTAAAACGAAAATTATAAATTCCTCTAGGAAGATCTCATTAATTCATTTATAATTTCATCAACACTAATTCCTTCTGCTTCAGCTTTATAGTTTCTTATTATTCTATGGCGTAATATAGATGCTGCAACAGCTTTAACATCCTCAATATCAGGAGAATATTTATTATTTAGAACCGAATGGGTTTTTGCCCCAAGAACCAGGTATTGTGATGCACGTGGCCCTGCCCCCCAGTTAAGATATTGATTTGTTAAAGAATGCGCATGATCCGTATTTGGCCTTGTTTTGGCAGCCAGTTTTACTGCATATTCAATAACATTTGGGTTTATTGGTACACGCCTTATAAGTTTTTGAAAATAAAGTATTTCTTCAGCTGAAACAACTTGTTCAAGATTAATATTTAAATCTGAGGTTGTTTTGTTTACAATAGTAATTTCATCGTTTAGTTTTGGGTAATCTAACCATATATTAAACATAAAACGATCTAACTGTGCTTCTGGCAAAGGGTAAGTCCCTTCCTGTTCAATTGGATTTTGCGTAGCTAAAACAAAAAAAGGTTTGTCTAAAGTATAACGTTTTCCGGAAACTGTAACAGCTTTTTCCTGCATGGCTTCCAACAAAGCGGCCTGTGTTTTAGGTGGTGTACGGTTAATTTCATCTGCTAAAATAATATTTGCAAATAAAGGCCCTTTAATAAATTCAAACTGCCGTGCTTCATTTAATATCTCTGAACCTGTGATATCCGAAGGCATTAAATCAGGTGTAAATTGGATACGGTTATATTTTAGCCCTAAAACATTTGCTATTGTATTTACTAAAAGAGTTTTAGCTAAACCCGGGACTCCAACCAACAGGCAATGGCCATTACTAAAAAGTGATATAAGTACTTCTTGAATAATATGATCCTGACCATAGATGGCTTTTGTAATTTCTGACATCAAGCGTTCATTCGACTTCCTTAATGCATCAACTGCATCAACATCACTTTTAAAATTCATATATTTTTTTTACTGTTATTTAAGATAAAGGACAAAAATAAAAAGATTAAATAAACTTTCAGCTTTATTCTTTTATCTTTTTGAAAACAGTCAAATCCATGATTGTATGATTCGAATGGTTTGGACTTTAAATTTTAGTGCTTACCTTTAATGATAAATAATAATAGCATAGTGGCCAGCTTTATACCCTTCAGCAAACTGGTCAACAGCAATTTGAAATAAATAATCACCGTTTTCAAGAGGTTCTTCATTTACCATAGCAAGGTAATTTTGGCTGTTACTACTACGGATAAAATCCCACTTATCATTAACTTTTTTGTATATATGCACATTTATTCTTTTGATACGGTAATCACCTATAGCCACAATTCCGTATTTCAACTCTTTATATAAAGTTCTATAGGTTACTTTTTTATCAAAAATAAGGTCATATTCCAAACGGACAATTTCAACCTTCATGGTATCTTCAATGTATTTAATAACAGGTAATGCATCTCCCATTATGGGCATCATCGATGTTCCTTTATCATTATCGGCAAAATTAAATTTTTTAGTAGAACTTGCACTTTCACTTGCTGTTCTAGGTTCTTGGGCAATGCTTAGCTCACTATACAAAAAGTTAACAGTCAACATGGTAATAAATAATAAAAGTCTCATAGGATGCTATATTTAGATTTATACTGAACTAAATTAACAAAATAAATGTTATATAACAAAAAATGACTATTTAGGTGGTTATTTAGCATTTGGATTCTTATCTTTGCTTAAATTAAAACAACGCTTAAAGCCATGATAAACAAACAGTTATTAAATCCCGAAAATATTGTAGTTATTGGTGGATCCAATGATGTTCATAAACCAGGTGGAAAGGTTCTTAAAAATTTAATAGACGGCAAATTTAATGGTGAGTTACATGTAACTAATCCAAAAGAAACAAGTGTTCAAGGTATTAATTGTTATCAAAAACCTGAAGATTTACCTCAAGTTGATTTAGCAATTATTGCAATAGCTGCTAAATACTGTTCACATGTAATTAAGATTCTTGCTGAAGAAAAAAATACCAGGGCCTTCATTATTATTTCCGCCGGTTTCAGTGAAATGGGTGAAGAAGGTAAAAAGATTGAGGATGAAATTGTTACAATAATAAACAGTGTTAATGGTGTTTTGATTGGTCCAAATGGTGTTGGCGTACTTACACCTAATTATCATGGTGTTTTCACTGAACCAATTCCAAAAATGGATCCGAAAGGTGTAGATTTTATATCCGGTTCCGGGGCAACTGCCGTTTTTATACTGGAAACAGGTATTTCACGTGGTTTATCTTTTGCCAATATATTTTCGGTGGGAAATAGTGCACAAACCGGGGTTGAAGACATTTTGAAATATATGGACGAAAATTTTGACCCAAAAACAAGTCCAAAAGTGAAATTGCTTTATCTTGAGAATATTGACAAACCACAAATGTTGCTAAAACATGCAAGTTCACTTATCCGTAAAGGATGTAAAATTGCCGCAATAAAAGCAGGAAGTTCTGATGAAGGTAGTCGTGCTGCATCGTCACATACCGGTGCATTAGCAAGTTCAGATGTAGCAGTTGATGCATTATTTAAAAAAGCGGGTATTATAAGGTGCTATGGTAGAAGCCAATTAATCAGTGTTGCTTCAGTATTTATGCAAAAAGAAGCGAAAGGGAAAAACTTTGCTATTGTTACCCATGCAGGTGGTCCTGCGGTAATGCTTACCGATGCTTTATCAAAAGGCGGACTAAAAGTACCTGAAATTAAAAATGAATATACAAAGTTCTTGTTAGATGAATTATTTCCTGGCTCTTCAGTTTCAAATCCTATTGATTTTTTAGCAACCGGAACAGCAGAACAACTACAGAGAATAATAGAATATGTAAATAAAAAATTTGATGAGATTGATGCCATTGTCGTAATATTTGGTACACCGGGACTTTTTAAAGTTTTTGATGCCTATAAAGTTTTAGATGATAAGATGAAAATCAGTCTAAAACCAATTTATCCTGTATTACCATCCGGAATGGTAGCTAAAGAAGAAGTAGCTGAGTTTGTTTCTAAAGGGAACGTATATTTTCCTGATGAAGTGGTTTTGGGTGATGCGTTAACCAAAGTTTATAATACACCAAAACCTGCCAATACTGAACTAAATTTTTCGTTTGTTGATGAACAAAAAATCAGTCAAATAATTAATGAATCAGCCAATGGATATTTAGAACCCGAAAAAGTACAACACTTACTTGATTCAGTCGCTATACCAAGGGTCAAAGAAGGTGTTTTTAAATCCAAAGAAGCAGCTCATAGATTTATGAATGAAATAAGCTATCCTGTAGTGATGAAAGTTGTAGGGCCTGTGCATAAATCAGATGTTGGAGGAGTTGTTTTAAATGTTGAATCGGACGAAGAACTGAGTATTACTTTTGATAAATTAATGGATATTACTGATGCCGATGCGGTTTTAGTCCAACCTATGCTAAGAGGCTTAGAACTTTTTGTAGGAGCTAAATATGAGAAGGGTTTTGGGCATATAATACTTGTTGGTTTAGGCGGAATATTTATTGAGGTTTTAAAAGATGTTTCATCGGGACTTGCTCCATTGAACGAAAATGAAGCCTTAACCATGATTAGATCATTAAAATCGTATAAAATACTACAAGGAATTAGAGGACAAAAAGGAGCCGATGAAAAGAAATTAGCTAAAATTATGCTCCGTTTAAGTGCCCTGTTACATTTTGCACCTGAAATTATTGAATTAGACCTTAATCCGTTACTTGCTGAAGGTGAGCAAATTATTGCAGTTGATGCCAGAATAAGGGTTGAAAAAAATTAGTAATTGGTGTATTGGTAATTGATAGTAATTGGTTAACTTGGTTTAGAAAATAAGCATTTGTCGATAATAAATAGTCCATAAATTAATTGGTGAAAGGTTGAGATTCATCCTTAAACCCATGGGCAACTATTTAACCTTTCTGTATTAATTTAAATTTAACAAGTTAACTTACCATATTAAGGTAAATTAGGCAAGTCAACTTGCCCAAAACCATAATCATAGCTAGCAGTTCTTCATCATTTCAACTATCTTCTCAGGTAAGTGCCCCCTTAACTAGAAGAAGTGTTACCAATATGAATGACTAAACACTTATGAAAATGCAAGTTTTGCAGTAATAAACAAAGATAATTTTTTGCAAATTGTAACATAAAACCCTCATTAAGTTATTTCAAGCAAAAAAGCCACTTTCAGGTTCAAGAACACTGAAAGGGCTTTAAAAATTCCGTGTTAGATTACATAATAAATTTGCCTAAACCTTATTTTCTTCCTTCACGATTTCCATCCCCCTGGTAATTGCTTTTTCATTTAAAGGAATTAGTTTATGATGACGCTCAGGAAGTGATTTTTTTAAACCTTTAAGTACATTTTCCATTTCAACCAGTGGTTTTACTCTTAAATAGGCTCCAAGAACCACCATATTAAAAGTTTTTGTAGAGCCCATTTTAACTGATTCTTTTGCTGCTTCAACTAATTGAATATTAATATCTTTTCTTGTTGGTGGCTTAGTAATCCCATTATTATCATATAACAATAAACCTCCTGGCTTAACTGCGCTCTCAAATTTATCTAATGATTGCTGATTAAGAATAATCGCAGTATCATATTCATTAAGTATTGGTGAATTAATACGCTCATTACTTAAGATAACAGTAACATTTGCCGTACCACCACGCATTTCCGGACCATAAGATGGCATCCAGCTCACTTCCTGATCTTGCATGATACCGGAATATGCTAAAATTTTGCCCATTGATAGTACACCTTGACCACCAAAACCGGCTATAATAATTTCTTCAGTCATATTAATATCTTTTAAATTTTAGAATTGTTATTTTTGTCACCAGTCTCCAAACTCAGAATACTAACGATCTACTGAGATTTGCCTACTTTCCTACTCATCTTTAATATCACCCATAGGATAATACGGAAACATATTTTCAACCATCCAGTCATTTGCTGCAACGGGTGTCATTTTCCATCCTGAATTACAGTTTGAAACGATTTCTATAAAAGACAAGCCTTTATTAAGTTTCTGGTTCTCAAATGCTTTACGAACTGCTTTTTTAGCTTTTCTAACAGCGCCTGGTGTATGAACTGCTTGTCTTGTAACAAAGCATGTTCCCGGTAATTGAGCAACTAGCTCAGTTATTTTTAACGGATGTCCCATTCTGTCCACATCTCTTCCGTAAGGTGAAGTCGAAGACTTCATATGAGGTATAGTAGTCGGGGCCATTTGCCCCCCGGTCATTCCATAAATACCGTTATTCACAAAAATAATAACAATATTCTCGCCCCTGTTACATGCATGAATTGTTTCAGCTGTTCCAATGGCAGCTAAATCACCATCACCTTGATATGTAAAAACAAATTTATCAGGATAAACTCTTTTTAAGCCAGTAGCAACAGCAGGTGCTCTACCATGTGCAGCTTGCTGCATATCAACATCCATAAATTCGTATGCTAAAACAGAGCATCCAACAGGTGCAATACCAATTGTTTGATCCTGAATCCCCATTTCTTCAACAACTTCCATAGTTATTCTATGTGCCACACCATGACCACAACCCGGACAATATGATAAAACATTATCTGTTAAACAAGACGTTTTTTCAAAGACTAAATTTTCGGGCTTTATTATATCTTCTAATTTAATAGTATCTTCCATATATTAATTATGTTGTGAAACTTTGTTAAACCTAAGCTTCAATTAATTTTTGTTTTAAAGCTTTAAAAACATTATCAGGTGCTGGAATCATACCTCCAAACCTACCAAAAAAATCGACTTTAACTTTACCTTCAACAGCCAGTTTTACATCTTCAAGCATTTGCCCGGCACTCATTTCAACAGTGAGAATTCCTTTAACTGTTTCAGCCATTTCTCTAATTGGCTTTGATGGGAAAGGCCAGAGCGTAATAGGTCTTACTAGTCCAATATTAATCCCTTTTTCTTTACCTAATTGAATTACTTTTTGACAAATCCTGGCACTTGAACCATAGGCAACAAGTAAATAGTCAGCATTATCACAATTTATTTTTTCAAAACGAGTTTCATTTTCAGTAATTTCTTTATATTTTGCCTGAAGATGTATATTATGTTTTTCCTGTCTTTCTGATTGAAGTTCAAGAGAAGTTACTATATTTCTTTCTTTATTATGTACTTTACCAATAGTAGCCCAATCGCCATATTTCTCAGCGATTTCTTCATCAGTAAGCCTGGCTTTTTGCTCAGGTAAATAAACCTTCTCCATCATCTGACCAATTGCACCATCAGATAAAATTAAAGCCGGGTTTCTATATTTAAATGCCAATTCAAAAGATAATTCAACAAAATCAGCCATTTCTTGTACAGAAGCGGGCGCTAAAACGATTAAACGATAATCACCATGTCCTCCGCCTTTAGTCGATTGGAAATAATCAGCTTGTCCGGGTTGAATTGTTCCTAAACCGGGTCCACCTCTTTGGACATTCACAATAAGACATGGAAGCTCAGAACCTGCAAGATAAGAAATCCCCTCTGTCATTAAACTAATACCCGGGCTAGATGATGATGTCATAGATTTTTTGCCACCACCTGCTGCACCATGCACCATATGTATAGAAGCTATTTCACTTTCAGCTTGTAAAACGACCATACCAGTAGTCTTATGAGGCTCTTCTGCCATAAGGTACTCCATTACTTCCGATTGTGGTGTAATAGGATATCCGTAATAAGCATCAACTCCACATCGAATAGCAGCTTCTGCAATAGCCTCATTACCTTTCATTAATCGTAATTCTTTCATGTGTTTATTTTATTTTTTTAAATATTGTTAAGCTTCCACCGCTTTTTTCTGGGGTTTTAATCTGTAAACAGTTATTACTGAATCAGGGCAAACCATTGCACAATTCATACAACCAGTACATGCTTCAGGAATTTCCATATAAGCAAAATGATAACCTTTACCATTTACATCACCTGCTAAACGAATAACACTTGTTGGACATGCTTGAACACATAAGTCACAACCTTTACATTTTTCTGTATCAACTACAATTGCTCCTCTTACTTTTGCCATAATATTAACTCTCTTTAATTCGAAACTGTAATTTTTTTGTATCCAAAATTAATAAATTATTACAAAAAGCTAAACTTTACTTATATGTCGTAAATCATTTAATAAAAGTTTCAAGATACAAAAATTTGCTGTAATTTTGAATCTTCTATTTGCTAAAATCTTTGTTAAATTTCTTCAGCCTGTATTCCAAATCACTAAACTGATCTTCACTAGTCTGTGATACACAAGCTCTCAACCCTTCCGATCTTTTACTTCCGGTAATATCCAATGCAATAGCACTTATACCATAATAAAGAAGATTTTCCAATAATTCTACGCCACTCATACCCGGATAGGAAAAAGTAAAATAAAAACCATCAGCAATAGGCTCAGCCATATCTTTATCATAAACAAGATTAAAACCGTTATCAATAAAGAGCCTTTTCATTATATTAGCCCTATCACCATAAATTTTAACCGAATCGATAAAGTTATAATCCCCATCATTAGCTGCTTTTAACATTGCAGCAAGACCATATTGGGCAGAATGTGTTACACCCGCAGATAAGGCGTATAAAGCACCATAGATCATAGAATATCCAAAACCATCAGAACTGTAATATCTTTTAAGGTCTGGATATCTACGATTGAACAAATGATTAGAAACTGCAATTGTACCAATCCTTTGCCCGGCATAACTAAATGCTTTTGAACTGGATATCAGAAAAATATAATTGTCAGTGTATTTTGACACTGTTGGTTGAAAAGGCGCCTCCCCAGGATGTGAATAATCTTGTCGGAAATCCATTCCAAAATAAGCAAGATCTTCAATAACAATCACATCATATTTATTTGCAAGCTCACCAATAATTTTTAATTCTTCATCTGTGAAACATATCCATGCCGGATTATTGGGGTTTGAATACAAAATACTTGATACGGTTCCCTTTTTTAGAAAGGATTCCAGCTTATCCCGCAATTTCTCACCACGGTAATCATACACATCAAATGTTTCATATTCATGACCCAATACATGGCATTGTTGTTTTTGTACAGGAAAGCCAGGATCTATAAATAAAGTACCTTTTTTTGAATGGTCCGTTCTATTCGCAACCAAAAAAGCAGCCATTGATCCTTGCATTGCTCCAACTGTTGGCATACAACCTTCTTCATTAATATCAATATCTAAAAACATTTTTATAAACCTGGCAACTTCCTTTTTTAATACCGGAACACCTTCAATCATAGGGTATTTGGATGCAACTCCCTTCTTTAAAGCTTCAATTTCAGCATTCATCCCAATCTCGGGTGGTTCCAAGCCCGGTACGCCCATTTCCATACGGACATATTTTTTGCCTGTTTCAGCTTCAACCTTATTAACGATCCTAACTATTTCACGTATTGTCCCATGGCCCACAACTTCCAGACCGGATTCTTTTATTTTATCCTGAACAATGTCAAAGTTTATTGGTGTATCTCTTTTTATCATATCAACAATTAATAATTTAGGTTTGATTAAAATTGTTATATAAAGGTCATCTCTAAAAATTCAAAGTTCAATGCCTGTTCCACTACTACGAAAGCTTTTAAATTTTTCAAGGCTCGAGTTTACTGTTGTAAATGCGATGCACTGAGCTTGTCGAAGTAAGTGTTT
This sequence comes from Bacteroidota bacterium, assembly GCA_039714415.1. Taxonomy (GTDB): domain Bacteria; phylum Bacteroidota; class Bacteroidia; order Bacteroidales; family NBLH01; genus NBLH01. The sequence goes on along the minus strand of JBDLJL010000003.1, from coordinate 51,708 downwards.
TGAAAAATTTGAATATCGCCAAAATTTGGATTATTAGAGATTACCTAAACAAAAAAGCCCCTACTTATTCGGGGCTTTAAATTTTATTCTTTTGTAGCTTCTTGAATTTCTGATTTTTCTACGAGATATTTATCTAAAAATTTAAGAATTTTTTCGTAGCCTTCAATTTCATTTTCTTTTTTTCTAAAACCATGTCCTTCATCATCAAAAACAACATACTCAACAGGAACACCATTTTTCTTAACGGCTTCAACCATTTCGTCCGATTCAACTTTTAATACTCGTGGATCTTTTGCTCCCTGAAGAACCATTAATGGCTTTATAATATTTTCTGCATGGAAAATTGGCGATATTTTATGTAAGTACATAGAATCTGTTTCAGGATTTCCCATTTCTTTATACCAAACATCACGATAAGCACCCCACCAAGGTGGCATACTTTGTAATATACGCAACCAGTTAGCAACACCAAAAACATCTACACCTACCTTAAATTCATCAGGTTGAAATGCTAAAGCTGACAATACCATATAACCACCATAAGAATCACCTATTATACCAATTTTTGTAGTATCAACCCAACCAGTTGATGCTAAATAGTTTTTACCGTAAATACAATCTATCAAATCATCTTCGCCATGTTTCATATCATCTAAACCAAAAAAAGTTTTACCATAGCCACTACTTCCACGATTGTTAACCGCCAAAATCGCATAATCATGGTTAACCAGGTATTGAAGCAAAGGATCGTAGAATAATTTTGACTGATCCCCTGGCCCACCATGCACCCAAATTAAAGCCGGTACTTTTTTGCTTTTTGATGCTATATGAGGTCGGTAAAGAATAGCCGGTATTTCAAGATTATCAAATGAGTTATACCTTATTACTTTTCCTTTTACCAAATCATCAACAGGGATTTCAGGATTCATAGCATTTGTCAGCTGCCTGGATTCCTTAGTTTCAAAATTATAATAGTAAAGGTCGCCTGCGGATTTTGTACTTGAAACATAAAATGTTGCTGCCTTTTCTGATTTTGAAAACTTAAAATCCGTTACACTTGAACCTTCAAATTCCGGAAAATTCACCTGTTTATTATTTTGATCAAATATCTTAATCCTTGTGCAGGCATCCTCATTTATACCAATATATGAATATTTTGAATTATGAGAAATATAGGTCCTTTCAATGTCCCAGTCCTCAGTATAAGCTCTTTCTGCTTTACCGGTTTCAATATCCAATTTTTCGATATAGGTATATTCTCCTGTTTTATCTGTTTTATAATAAAGATATTTGTTATTCGAGCTAAAAACAAATGGGTCAAAAACAATATTACCTTGATGCTCTGTAAGTAATTTTAATTCACTGGTCTCTCTATTAAAAAGAAAAATATCTGTATTTTCCCTGATATACGTTTTTTTAAATGCAATGTACTTTTTATCATTTGATATAGCCCTCAAACTATATCCACTGTCATTAGCATATATTAATGTAGGTTCAAAAGTATCGATATCCATTTCATAAATATCCATAATACGCTTATTTCGCTTATTTGAACCATAGATAAAACTTTTCTGATCATAATTCCAGGCATAAAATAATGCTCTTGCAATTGAATCTGGGGTGAGATCTTTCATTGTACCATCTTCTTTCCTTAGAAAAATATGGTAAAGTTCGTCACCTTCATTATCGGCCTTTATTAAAATCCGGTTATCATTTGGAAAATATGAATATGATGAAAACGCGGATTTTTCAGAATGTGTTAACTGCTTAACTTCATTATTTTTAATATTTACAGAGTACACATTATAAATTCCAGACTTGTTACTTGTAAAAAGTACCTTTTCTTCATCAAAAGAAAGTGAATTTCTACGAATATCAGTATTCTCCATAAACTGTTGAATACTGTACTTTTTTACTTCCCGAGGTTTTTCTGTTTCATTACAAGATAAGAACATCAAAACAATTATTAACAGAACAGAGGATTGTTTCATAATAGTTATTTTTTGGTTTCTACAAATATAATCAAATGTTTTAAACAAAAAACGCCGTAACATAGCTACGGCGTTTTTATTTAACCATTATTCTAAATCGTGAAATACCAACCCACTTCGTAACTTTGGTTCAAACCAGGTTACTTTTGGCGGCATAATCAGATTATTATCAGCAATATCCATAAGTTGATCCATGGTGACAGGAAATAATGCAAAAGCTACTTTCATTTCGCCATTATCAACCCTGGTTTTTAGCTCGTCAAGACCACGGATCCCCCCTACAAATTCAATTCTTTCAGATCTTCTCAAATCTTTGATATCCAATAAAGGTTCCAGAACTTCATTTGTTAAAATAGTTACATCAAGCACACCAACCGGGTCTCCTTTTTTATAAGTACCTTCATTTGCCGTTAATGAATACCATTTGCCAGCTATGTACATTGAATAATTGTGTAAACAACAAGGTTTATATTCTTTGGTACCTTTTTCTTCAATTGAAAAACTTTTTGAAAGTTTTTCAATGAATTCATTTTCCGATAAACCATTTAAATCTTTAACCACACGGTTATAATCAATAATTGTCAACTGACTGGCTGGAAAATTAACACTCAAAAAGAAGTTGTATTCTTCATTTCCTGAATGGTTGGGATTATTCTTTTTTCGTTCATTGCCCACCAAAGCTGCCGCAGCTGTTCGGTGATGTCCATCAGCTACATATTGGTATTTAACCTCATTGGCAAATACATTTTGGATACTGGCAATGTGTTTTTCTTCTTTAATTACCCAAAAATGGTGACCAAAACTATCATCTGTTGTAAAATCATATTCCGGTTTAGCTTTAATTACCTCATTAACAATAGCATCAATTTTTGCATTGTCACGGTAAGTAAAAAATACAGGCTCGGCATTTACATTTGTATTACGAACATGATTCATTCGGTCTTCCTCTTTATCTGGACGTGTTAATTCATGCTTTTTAATTACATTGTTCACATAATCCTCAACTCCCGAACAGCCAACAAGTCCATATTGCTTTTTTCCATTCATGGTTTGGGCATAAATGTAATAATAGGCTTTATCATCCTGCATAAACATTCCATCTGAAATTAGCTTTTGCAGATTCGCCTTTGCTTTGTCATAAACCTGCTGAGAATGTAAATCAATACCTTCAGGCAAATCAATCTCTGGTTTTACTACATGTAAAAATGAGTGAGGATTACCCTCAACTTCCACTTTTGCTTCAGCAGAGTTTAATACATCATAAGGCCTTGAAGCCACTTTGTTTACATTTTCTTTTTGGGGTCTAAACCCTTTAAAAGGTCTGAATATTGACATGATTTTAGTAATTAGTATATTAGTAATTAGAAACTAGAAATTAATTGCTTCATTATTGATTGATAGAGACGCACGGCCGTGCGTCTTTACAAGCAAGTCCATAATTAATTTCGAGTGACAAAAGTTATTTATTAACTTTAAATGTGGTATCACCACTTTTAAAGAATTTGCTAATTTGATTTGCCGCGGCTACCCCTGCATTAATATTTGCTTCAGATGTTTGAGCCCCCATTTTTTTTGGTGTAAAGAAAAACCTTCCTTCATATTTTTGCTCAATATCAGCTTTATTATCTGGTGCAATATCTGAAATGTATGAAAAATCCTTACGGTCATCCATTAATTTTAGCATATCTGCTTCGTGAATAACTTCCTTACGGGCCGTATTCACCAAAACAGCATTTTCCGGCATTGATGATAATAAATCATAATTTATCGAATCTTTAGTTTGTTCAGTTGCAGGAATATGCAAAGAAATATATTGACACTTAGCATATAATTTCTCAGCTGATTTTACCGGTTTTACTTTATCCTTTTTCATTACTTTTTTCTTAACGTAAGGATCAAAAGCATAAACTTTCATTCCAAAGCCTTTAGCAATCTTTGCAACATATCTACCAACATTGCCATATGCATGAATTCCCAGGGTTTTGCCTTTTAACTCTGTACCAGCCGACCCATTAAAACCATTCCTTGCCAGGTAAACCATAGTACCAAAAGCTAATTCTGCAACAGCATTAGAGTTTTGCCCTGGTGTATTCATTACAACAACACCTTTGGCACTAGCTGCTTCCAAATCAACATTATCGTAACCTGCTCCTGCCCGAACAACAATTTCAAGGTTTTTGGCAGCGTCAATTACTTCTTTAGTAACTTTATCGCTCCTAATAATTAAGGCATGTGCACTTTCTACAACTTTTACAAAATCTACCTGTTCGGCATATTTTTCAAACAGTTCAAATTCATATCCTGCACTCTCGACAATCTGTTTTATACTATTAACTGCTGCCGGGGCAAATGGTTTTTGTGTTGCTACAAGTATTTTTTTCATTGGTTGCGTTTTTAAAATTAGATAATTGGTCATTGGATAATTAGCAATTAAGTAATTGGTAACTGAATAAATCAATTACCAAATCCAAATTACTAGTTACTTAAGGCCACCTCTAAAAATTAATTTCTTGCAACAAATTAATTAATAGAGGTGGCCTTAATAAAATTAAGCTTGTTTTTCTTCAAATTTCTGCATGGTTTTCACCAATGCTTTCACACTTTTCAACGGCAATGAATTATATGTTGAAGCCCTAAAACCACCAACAGAGCGGTGACCTTTAATTCCTATCATTCCACGTTCGGTGGCAAATTCGAGAAAATCTTTTTCCAGTCCTTTATGTTCATCACTCATAACAAAACAAATATTCATTAAAGAACGACTTTCTTTTTCAACGGTTCCAACAAAATATGGGTTTCTATCAATTTCATTATATAATAGCTCTGCTTTTTTTGTGGCGGCTTTATTCATACCTTCTACACCACCCTTAGCTTTAATCCATTTTAATGTTTGATATGCAGCATAAATTGGAATTACGGGTGGTGTATTAAACATTGAACCCTTATCAATATGTGTTTGATAGTTTAACATGGATGGTATTTGCCTGTCCACTTTACCCAAAATATCATTCTTGATAATCACAAAAGTTACACCCGATGGGGCAAGGTTTTTCTGGGCACCACCATAAATCATTGCATATTTTGAAATATCAATTTTACGACTAAAAATATCAGAGGACATATCAGCAATAACAGGTACATCTACATCAAAGTCATCTTTATATTCTGTACCATATATGGTATTATTAGTAGTAACGTGCAAATAATCTATGTCACCTGGTAAATCAAAATTTTTAGGAAGATGGAAAAAATCATCAGCTTTTATTTCATGTACCTCGCCAAACATTTTTGCTTCTTTTAAGGCTTTAGATGCCCAAGTTCCTGTATTAACATATGCTGCCTTTGATTTCATTAAGTTATAAGGAATCATAGCAAACTGCATGCTGGCACCACCACCAAGGAAAAGCACAGAATATCCTTCAGGTATATCAAGTAATTCTTTAAACAAATCCTGAGTTTCATTCATTACCTGGTCAAATTCTTTGCTTCTGTGTGAAATTGAAGCTAATGATAAGTCCGTTCCTGCAAAGTTTTTTAATGCTTTACCCGTTTCTTTAATTACTTTTTTCGGTAAAATAGAAGGTCCTGCGTAAAAATTGTGTTTTTTCATCTGCTGTTGTTTTAGTTGCGTTATTAAAATAATAGTTAAGTAATTTTTTATAAGGGTTTGGTTGTTAAAAAAACTCCCTGCAAATTTGCAAATAATATTCCAAATAAAACATGTTCTATAAAATGATTTATATCATAAGATGGAACTATTTTCATAATTAGTTAAAATTTATTTGGGGGTTTAAAAATAGTTACTAACTTTGCACCTCAAAGTACTTTTAAAATATTAAAAATGACTAAATCAAAACCTATTAAAGATATTTCTGAAATCCGGAGCATGATGGAAAAAGCTTCACGCTTTATTTCCTTAAGTGGACTGTCAGGTATTTTTGCAGGACTTTATGCTATTGCCGGTGCTGCAATTGCCTATTGGTATACTCACGTTTTTATAATTGAAAACACAGAGCCGTTAATTTTTTCTTCATTGGTTTTATGTGATGAAATACCTGTTTTTTTGGTTTTATTGGCAGCAGTTGTTTTCCTGCTTTCAGTTGGTAGTGCTGCTTATTTTACAACAAAAAATTCTAAAAAGAAGTCATTACCCCTTTGGGATCATATTACTAAAAAACTTATAATAAATCTGTTTGTTCCATTATTGGCAGCAGGTACATTTATTCTCGTTCTGATTTTCAGGGGGTATTATGATTTGATTGTACCTACATCTTTGATTTTTTATGGTTTGGCTCTTTTAAATGCAGGACATTTTACTTATAGTGATATTAGATATTTGGGATACTTCGAGTTATTTTTGGGTTTTATTTCACTTTTGTTCAGTGAATATGATATTATTATTTGGAGCATCGGCTTTGGTTTTTTGCATATTATTTATGGGATTGTAATGTACTATAAATACGAAACATAATGATTATTTTAAATACATACAAGGATAATTATACATTATTAGTTTACTTATTGCATAGATGTACGAATATGTGGATGTTCCATCTGTCCATTAAAACAAAATAGTATAAACAGATGAAAGATGAGCAGTATAATTCTAAATCTAAATAAACAATTTGAGAATCGGGTACGACTAGGAATAATGTCAATTCTTGTAGTTAACGATTGGGTGGAGTTTAATGTACTGAAAGAAATGCTTGAAGTAACGGATGGGAACCTGGCAAGCCATTTAAATGCCCTGGAAAAAAATGAATATCTAGAGGTAAGAAAACAATTTGTGGGAAGAAAACCTAAAACAAGTTACAGTGTAACAATGATTGGGCGGAACGCTTTTAAATTGCATATTGATGCACTGGAAGCCTTAATCAACCCTAACAATTAATTTTTTTTACACTCGTACTTTGAATTTCAAAGTACTTTTGCAATTTTAAAACAAACATTATGAAACGAATATTCGACATACTTTTTTCACTTATAGCCTTAATGGTTTTCTTATTGCCTGTGACCATTATTGTTTTGGCAATTAAGCTTTTTTATGAGCACCCAATAATTTTTTATCAGGAAAGAATAGGAAAAAACAAAAAGCCTTTTCAGATATTAAAACTTCAAACATTAGTAAATGATAAGCCAACCAAACTCGGAACAATATTACGAAAAACGGGTTTAGATGAGTTAGCTCAATTTATTAATGTTATAAAGGGTGATATGAGTATTGTGGGGCCACGTGCCCTAACAGCTCATGATATTGAACGGTTAAAATGGGACACAGCTTATCATTCAACCAGATGGAGAATTAAGCCGGGAATTACCGGTTTTGCACAAATATTTGGCGGGCAACATAGAAAAACTTCTTGGTTTTGGGATAAAAAATATACTCAATCAAATAGTTTATTCATTGATTTTTTGGTAATAAGTTTATCGTTTTTAATGAACCTTTTTGGGAAAACCAAGGTGAGAAGGATGATTTGGCCGAATAAACATCTTAATTGAATATTGATTAATGAATATTGATAATTTAATTACCAATTACTATCAACTAACAAATCAATCAAATGTCAGATAATATTTTTTGATTGACGAACATTCGATTTATGATTTAACTATTTATTATCTAATTACAAATTACTAATACACTAATTACCAGTTACAAATTACTAATATATATGAAAGTAAAACTAATATTACCAGCACTTGCTGAGGCTGAAAGTCCATTTTGGCGACCAATAAAATATTCCCTGTTTCCTCCTTTGGGTTTGGCAACGCTTGCTGCATATCTTGACCCAAATGATGATGTAGAACTTCAGGATCAGCATGTTGAAAAATTAAATTTGAACGATCATCCTGATTTGGTTGTAATACAGGTTTATATAACCAATGCTTACAGGACATATAAAATAGCCGATCATTATCGCCAACGGGGAAGTTATGTCGTTTTGGGTGGCCTTCATGTAACATCTTTGCCAGACGAAGCAAAGCTTCATGCCGATTCTATTTTTATTGGCCCGGGTGAAGAAACTTTCCCTGAATTTTTAAAAGATTTCAGAAATAAAGTGCCTAAAAAAAGATATTTTTCGGCAGTAAGAACACTTGAAAATCAACCGCCTGCAAGAAGGGAGCTGATAAAGCGTCAATTATACCTAGTCCCAAACTCACTTGTAGTCTCAAGAGGTTGTCCTCACAGCTGCAGTTTCTGTTATAAGGAATCCTTTTTCAAAGGTGGCAAATCATTTTATACCCAACAGGTTGATAATGCTTTGACAGAAATAGACAGCTTGCCAGGAAAGCATTTGTATTTTCTTGATGATCACCTATTAGGTAATAGAAAATTTGCAGAATCATTATTTGAAGGTATGCAAGGAATGAACCGTGTATTCCAGGGAGCAGCAACAGTTGCATCCATATTAAATGGTGATTTGATAGAAAAGGCAGCAAAAGCAGGCCTTAGGAGTGTTTTTATTGGTTTTGAAACATTTTCAGCTGAAAATTTAAAACAAAGTAATAAAAACCAGAACTTGAACAAAGATTACCAAATAGCGGTGAAAAAGCTTCATGATTTGGGGATAATGATTAACGGCAGTTTTGTTTTTGGTCTGGATCATGATGATAAAGATGTTTTCAAAAGAACCGTAGACTGGGGTATTGAAAATGCGATAACCACAGCAACTTATCATGTGCTCACCCCCTATCCTGGCACAGAGCTATTTAAGACTATGGAAAGTCAAAACAGAATTTTAAGTAGAAACTGGGACTTATATGATACACGGCATGTTGTTTATAAAACAATAAAATTAACAGCAGAAGAACTAGAGGATGGATACCAGTGGTCATATAATGAGTTTTACAAATGGAGCAATATTTTCTCGGCAAGTATGAAACATGAATCAGTAAAACATAAATTAAAACATTTGTTTTATACCGGTGGATGGAAAAAATTTGAACCTCTTTGGAGTTTTATTATTAAAACAGAAGGTTTAAATCAGATGTTGCCTTTGCTTGAAAACCTTTTGTCGAAAGTTAAGCCTACAGGTAGTATTAAAAATATAAAAAGTAATTGTGGGCAGGAATTAAATAAAGAACCTAAACAAAAATTAATTATTAATTCAAAAGATATCCTTAAATCAGCATAATCTCTAAAAAAATGAAGAAAAATCAAATATTACCATTAGTTCTATCCATTACAGGAGCTATTTTATTTAACTACCTGTTCTGGAATCAATTAGTTGGTGTTAATCTGTTAATTTTCACCTTATTTATTATTGTTTCCTTTAGATTTCTTTCAGGCTTTACATGGAATAGATTACTTATAATAAACAGCCTTTCTTTACTCATTCTTTCTTTGGCCATTAGCCTACACTCATCAAGTTTTGCGTTTGTAATGTATGTAGTAACATTTGTTCTGTTTGTTGGCACATCACAGGAACCTGCTTTAAAAACGAACATTTTTGCAGCTCTTGCAGCTTTTAGTTCTCTAATTAAGTTACCAGTAGTCATGGTTTCAAAATTTCCAGCATTTCAAGGTCAAAAATCTAAACTAAAGTTCCTGTTAAGGTTAATTAAGCTAGCCATTATTCCTTTACTGATTTTGTTCCTGTTTTATATTATATTCATAAATGCCAACCCAATATTTAATGTATTCTCAAATAAATTAATCAATAGCATAATAAATTTTGTTACTCCGGCTTTCAAAAACTTATCTTTTGCAAGGATTGTATTTATTCTGTTTGGGTTTTCACTCGTTGCCTGGGTTCTTTATAAAAGTAATATCAATAAAGTTCTGGCCAGAGAATCTAAGAATGAAGAAAACATAACTCGTATCAGAAAAAAGAAAAAACAAGTTATCTGGAATACCGAAATCCTAAATTCTAAAGCAAAATTTTTATTATCACTAGGATTAAAATCGGAATACATATCTGCTTTAATCTTATTAATCCTTGTTAATATTTTATTATTAGCTGTTAATATAATTGATATTAAATGGGTTTGGTTTGGATTTGAGTATTCCGAAGAATTTGATTTAAAACAGTTTGTTCATGAAGGCACTTACTTGCTTATTATCAGCATATTGTTATCAATGATTATTATGCTGTATTATTTTAGGCGAAACCTTAACTTTTATCCAAAAAAGAAACTTTTGCAAAAATTGTCATATCTATGGATTGCTCAAAACTTTATCCTTGCTGTTTCTGTGGTAATACGAAACCTACATTACATTACTTATTGGGGCCTTGCATATAAAAGGATTGGTGTATTTATTTTTCTAACAACCGTTGTTTTTGGTTTAGTTACCTTATACATCAAAATTAAACAGAAAAAATCGTTTTACTACCTTTTAAGAACCAATTCGCTGGCCATATTCCTAATATTGGTTAGCTCAAGCCTCTTAAATTGGGACAGTATTATTGCCAAACATAACCTAAAACATGGAATGAAAGATCATATGGAAACAAGTTTTTTGTTAAGTATGTCCGATAAAGTTTTGCCTTTGATTGATAAGTATGATTACATTTTAGACCAAAGCACAGAATTTAATACTTACAGATATTATTCTGATACTTACAAAAATCATTACAATTTTAGGGTAAAAAGTTTTATGGTTAAATATGAAAAGCACTCATGGTTTTCATGGAACCTAGCTGATTGGAAGGCATATAAATACTATAAAAAGGATAATTGATGAATTAAAACTTTAAAAAATGGAAAATAAAATATTTTCAATTAAAAGCAGACAAAAAAGTTTTAAATATGCCTTAAATGGGCTTAGAATTTTAGTTAAATATGAACATAATTCAAGAATTCACTTAGTGGCAATGATTTTTGCAATTACTTTAGGGTTTATCCTAAAAATTTCACCTTTAGAATGGGTAGCAATTGTACTAGTTACAGGCTTGGTATTATCATCTGAAATTATCAATTCATCCATTGAATATCTTGCTGATTTTGCATCACCCAACTATCATGAAATCATTAAAAAGGTAAAGGATTTATCTGCTGCGGCTGTTTTGATAAGTGCGTTAGTAGCTATGATAGTCGCTTTTATCATTTTTATTCCCAAAATTGTAGAATTATGGTCGAATTATTAAAAAGATATCATCAATTAAACATCTCACTATTACTTGCAATAATGAGTTTTTCGTGCTTTTTATTGACTCTATTAAGGGTTTACTTAACGGGTTCAAGTCTTTTTCTATTTTTGAATTGGAATTTATTTCTGGCTTTTATACCATGGTTATTTAGCACAATTATTATAGTTAAACCAGGTTTACAAAAGAAAAAGTCTGTTATAATGGGACTATTCTTCCTTTGGATATTATTCTTTCCTAATGCCTTATATATCCTTACGGACTTATTGCACCTTCGAATAAATTCTCTAATGCCAATATGGTTTGACCTGGTCTTGATATTGTCTTTTGCATGGACAGGACTTCTTTTTGGATTTATTAGTCTTATTCATATTGAATACCTGTTAGAAAAATATACTAACAAAAAAGTAGTTTCATTTATCTCTGTTTTTTTGCTTTTTACCGCAAGTTTTGGGATTTATTTAGGACGATATTTAAGATGGAATAGTTGGGACGTAATTATATCTCCTTTCTCTTTACTTTATGATATCATTGATCGGATTATCCATCCATTTGCACACCCCGGAACATGGGGAATGACAATTTTAATGGGACTGTTATTAAATATGTTTTATTGGTCGTTTAAATTTTTAAGCAGAAATAAATGAAAAAGATAAAAATAAGTTATTCAGATATATTATCAGCAGTGGTTTTCATTCCTGACTCTTCTATCTTAATTTTTAATTATACTAGGATATTTTTAAAAAACATTTTTAATATCATGGGAAAGGTACTTATAATGCTTCTTTAGTTAATTAACTAATTTTCAAACCCATTAAAATAACATCATCAATCTGGGCAATTTCACCTTTCCATTCATCAAAGCTATTTTGCATGAACTCCTCTTGCTCTTTCATTGGTCTATTCTTACATGTTAATAAAAGGTTCTTAAAATTCCTGGCTTTTAGTTTTTTTCCTTTCTCACCACCAAATTGATCCGGATAACCATCACTAAAAGAATATATTCTATCACCCTCCATTAGCTGGAAAGTATGGCTGGTAAAATCCTTTTCATTTGTATATATAGCAATTGGTTGTCTGTCACCTTTTATTTCAATTACTGTAGCATTAAATTCTTGTGGTTTGTATAAACTAAATCCCAAATCTTCCAAAGCAGCAACATCATCAATTTTATCATTATCCCGAATAATGTATAGAGGGTTAAAAGCTCCCGAGAACTGAACTTCCCTGGTTTCAGAATCAATAATAAAAAAAGACATATCCATACCGTCTTTAGCTTCACCTTCTTTACCGGATTGATGTAATGATTTTTTAATCTTTTCCCGCATTTTATTCAAAATTAATCCGGCATCATCCAGGCTCCGACTGGTTACCGTTTCACTTAAGAATAAGGAACCCAACATACTCATAAATGCCCCGGGAACACCATGCCCGGTACAATCAGCTACAGCAATAACAATAAAGTTCTTAATCTGTTTCATCCAGTAAAAATCCCCACTGACAATATCTTTTGGTCGAAACATTAAGAAGTGTTCAGGAAGAACGCTATTCAATAACTCTTCTGAGGGCATAACAGCCCTTTGAATATTTTTTGCGTAGATTATACTATCCGTTATTTCCTTTTTCTGTTCCAGAACGATCCTGTTTTGTTCTACCACAACATCCCGCTGCTTCTCAATCTCTTCTTTTTGATCTTCAATCTCACGCTTTTGTCTACGCAAAAGATCATTTGCTCTTATTTTTTGTTTAAAGTTGCGATAAAAAACAAAAGCCAGAACAATCATCACCAACAAGGCACTTAATGAAAAATACATCTTCATTTGCTGATTCTTAGCCTGTGCATCCTGGGTTTCAATTTTTAACTTCTGGGCTTCTATTTCCTTCTGTTTTTGGCCAACTCTATACCTGGTTTCACTTTTAATCAATTTCTCCGCAACTTGTTCCAATATACTATCTTTTACTGTAGTATATTGTTTTAAAAATTCATAAGCTTTTAAGAGGCTACCTTTCTTTTCATATGACACAGCCAATAATTTATAACAATCTTTTTGCATTGGTAAAGCTTTTAATTCCAATGCTATGATCAGAGAACTATCTGCATATTTTATGGCATTATTGAATTTATTTTCTTCAATTTTCAAAGAAGCCAATTCTGTATAAATATTACCAATTTTTTCACTTTCCTCAACCCTTTTATAAATTCTTAGGGCATTTTGTAGATATTCTTCGGCTATATCATATCTTTTTTGTGCAAAATATACCCTGCCCATATTTTGCAGGCTAATTGCTTCATGTCTTATTGCTTGAACCTCTCTACGTATTGATAGCGATTGCGTAAAATATACCAAGGCTGAATCATATTCATTTTTTTCTAAATACACATTACCAATATTGTTCATAGCAGTTGCCACACCACGTCTATCATTTATTGATTCTTTGATTTTCAGATTTTTATTCAAATAATCAATAGCCCAATCATATCTTTTCGTTTCTGTATATATATATCCAATATTGTTATAGCAACGAGAAGCATTTTTTTTATCGTTTAATTTTTCACTTATCTCCAATGATTTTTGATAATATTCTATTGAAAGAGGATAATCACCTTGTTTAAGATAAAGATTCCCAAAGTTAAGATAAACCTTAGCCTTTCCTGTTTCGTTTTTAAGCTCTTTATGTATTTCAAGTGCTTTATTGTAATAATCATCAGCAGCAGCATAATCTCCGCTTCTGTATTTAACAATTCCTATAAGAGTATAATTATCTGCAAGTGCCTGTTTGTCATTTATTTCACTAAGTATTTCATTTGACTTTTTATAATTTTCAAGAGCGGAATAATAATCACCCAATGCTTTGTAATAATTTCCTAAATTAGTATAGCTTACCGAATTATTTTTTTTAACAAAAAGGATAATATATTCATCATCTGAATTTGCTAAAGATTCGGAAATATCAAATGCTTTTTTTACATAATTAAATGCTTCATCAGGTTTTGTCCTTGTGTAAATTGCAGATAGCTGGTTATATATATTAATTTTTACGGTATCATGTTTTGCAATTGCCAACTCATGCAACAAAGAATCTACCAATGGATTTTGAGCAAATACATTAGTAAAATTATTTGCTAAAACAATAACTGATATTAGTAAAAATTTAAACCTCATATGTTTAATAAAACAATAAAGATAGTACATTTTGTTAAAACCAAATATACTTATTTAAAATTGAACAAATTAACACATAAAAAAAGCTAAGGTTCTAACCTCAGCTTTTTTTATTTTAATGATTTACCTCTGTAATCTATTCTGAATATTCTTTAACGACTCTTCTTAACCACGGTAATAAAATAAATATACCCACCGCAGCAATTGCAGTTAATCCAACATTTGTTAAGAAAAAGTATTCTTTTTTCTCAAAAGTATCCCACATTCCAGAAAGCACTCCTGATAGTTTATTTCCAATAGCTGTAGAAAGAAACCAACCACCCATCATCAAGGCAGCAATTCTTTTCGGGCTTAATTTTGAAACTAATGATAATCCCATTGGGCTAAGGAAAAGTTCACCAACAGTTATTACACCATAAATACCAAATAGCCAACCAACAGAAGTTTTAACATCACCACTGTCAGATACTAATGCCGCACCCACCATAACAAGCATTGATAATGAAGTAATTAATAAACCATAACCAATTTTTGCAGGTGTTGAAGGTTCTTTTCCCCTGCGTGCCAAAAAGCCAAAAAAGCCAACCACAAGCGGGGTAAGTATAATTATGTAAAATGGGTTTATTGAAGCCTGAAGCTCAGTAGGCCAAAGCCTGAACGCTCCATATTGACTTACCTCAACCTTATCTTTTATTTCGGAGTTCCAGTATTCTTCATTAATATCATCTGGCCTGTCTTGTAGACCTGTTGGTAATTCACATTTATAATTATCAAAGTAATAGCTAGGACCCATAACTGTTTCACCTTCCTCACCATGTAACCCGCTTTTGGTAACCGGCCTTGGAACAGTAGAAACCTCTTCGGTTAATTTCATTACAGAAAAAACTTTTTCAGTAGTTTGTTTCAACTCCCTGCTTGTATTGTTTTTTGCCCAAAATGTTAAAGCGGAACCATTTTGATGAAAAATAGCCCAAAAAACAACCACAACACCCATTACGGATAAAAGTGCTTTAATTGGTTCTTTTTCATTTTTAGGTGCTGATCTTACTAAATTAATATAGAAAAGGATTACTGGGATACTGAAAAACAAAAATGCGTCAGTTGAATCAGCTCCAAAAATGTTTCCGGGAATAATCCAGCCAACACCACCTGCTACTAATGCAGGAACAAATAACTTAACAAAAATCTGGGTTAAAGACATATCACCTTCATTAGCTGGTGAAATCTTATCAACTTCGACAATACGACTTGCTTTCATTTGGCCAAAATATAACCAAATAACACCTATTATCATACCAACACCTGCAGCAGCAAATGCCCATCCCCAACCATATTCAAGTCTTAAATAAGCAGCAACAAAGTTACAGATAAATGCACCAATGTTAATACCCATGTAAAAAATATTAAACCCGGAATCTTTTAGATGGATGTATTTTTCATCTTCGTAAAGTTTTCCAAGAAGTACCGAGATATTTGGTTTAAAAAGGCCATTACCCAGGATAATAAGTAATAGGGATCCAAAAAAAGCTTCCATAGAATTTGGTATGGATAGTCCTATATATCCAGCTGCCATTAATAAACCACCTATAAAAATAGATTTTCTATATCCTAATACTCTGTCTGCTAACAATCCACCAAAAAATGGTGTTAAATATACTAATGCAAGGTAAGTTCCATAAATATCCGCTGATTCAGCATTACTTAAGCCCAAACCTGGAAATTTCTCATCACCTCCTGCCACCATGTACAGGGTAAATATTCCTAACATTAAATAAAATCCAAAACGTTCCCACATTTCTGTGAAAAAAAGGACCATTAGTCCTTTAGGGTGTTTACTTTCTTTTGCCATTATATTGTTTGGTTTGATTATATAAAAATTTTAAGAAAGGACAAAAATAACAATATTTAAAAACTTACCAAATCATTTAAATTGCTTGATATCCACAATTAATAAACAACCTTAAACAAAAGATACTGACCCCACTAACAATTTCTACGATTTGTTTATATAAGCACATCAATTTCGTGATATATAAAACAGTGCATTACACAGGTAGACATAAGCTCACGCTTGTAAAGAGAGTGTTTTAAAAATTATCGTAAAGAAGTAGTTACGTTTGTTTTGATCAATAATTATTACTTTTCAACTTGCATAATATATCGAATTTGCCATGCATGGAAAAAGCCTGACAATAGCCTTTCATAAATGTTTTGAAAATATGTGTTAGAATTTAGCAAAGTAGAAAAAAATGGATATAAGATTTTGTCAAAAATACTTGTCCTGTAAAATTCTATTTTTATAGAATTAATTTGAAACCTGACATCAGTATAAAAGGCAGGTACTTTTCTTATTTTGGGCTGGTTTTCTGGTGCTACAAAATAATACATAGAATATAAACCAAAAAAGCGAACATGCGTTGGGTCAGAGAATGCAAGAACATTTGAAAAATGTGGTACGATAACCTCTATTATCCCATTTTTTTTTGTAATCCGGTGAATTTCACGCATTAATGGTAACAATTCGTTAATGTGTTCAAGTACATGGCGGCTATAGATGTAATCAACACTGTTGTCAGGAAATAATTCTAATGGTTTGTTCAGGTCAGCTACCACATCAACCCCTTCAAGTTCAATATGATCAACGGAATAAAAGCCTTCACGAACAATTCCGCCACTTCCAAGATCCAATTTAACAGGATGCCCCTTTTCTAAGTCCGCTATTAATTTAGGATTCAGTATTTTCATTATTATGCTTACTTAAATATATTGCTTTAATGTCTGAATAAGCTGGCTTGCAGGTATTACCCCTGATTGCCTAAATTTTTGCTCACCATTTTTATAAATGATAATTGTAGGAACACCTGAAATTTGTAGGTTCTGTGCAATAACCGGATTTTTATCCACATCAATTTTAATAATTTTCACATCATCCCCCAGTTCCTGTTTTACTTCTTTTAAAATAGGTGCAAGTGCTTTACACGGGGCACACCATTCAGCTGAAAAATCAACAAGTGTAGTTGTCCCTGAATTTATTATTTCATTAAATTTACTCATTTTATAATTCTTTAAAGTTTATTGTAAAATCAAACTTGTTTTATCGATAAACTCAAATTAATGCTCACAAATTTTATATCATGGCCAATATTTTGCAAATATAAAAAGGAATTAATTAAATTTGTAAAGCAAAATTTAATATCATGAAGATTTTATATTCTGAACAAGTAAGAAAATTAGATGCCTATACCATAGAAAATGAGCCCATACTTTCAATCAACCTTATGGAAAGGGCGGCAAAAGTTTGTTCAAATTGGATTATTAATAAATTTAAAGATAAACCTAAGGTAAAAATCTTTTCGGGTCCGGGAAATAATGGTGGTGATGGTCTGGCAATTGCCAGGATGCTTGCGGATTATGGCTTTTCGGTAAATGTTTTTCTTAAAAGCACCAAACTTTCACAAAATACACAAATTAATTACGATCGGATATTAGCTCAAAAAAACATAAATGTTTCTATACTAAAAAATAAGAATGATTTTCCTAAAATTAATAAATCCGATTTAGTAATTGATGCTTTATTTGGTTCAGGCTTAACAAGACCTGTTGAAGGATTTTATGGACAAATTATAGGGTTTATAAATAAAAGTAAGGCAACAATTATTTCTATTGATATACCATCAGGGTGTTTTAGCGAGGATAATTCTAAATTAGCCAAGGCTGATGATGGTGGCTATTTAAGTGTTATTAAAGCTCATTATACTTTAACTCTTGAACTTCCATTTTTATCTTTCTTTTTTCCTGATACGCAATTTCATATTGGTGAGTGGCATTGCCTGTCAATAGGATTGAGTAAAACATATTTAGCTGAGATAAAATCAACAAATGAATACCTCACAAAAAGAACAATTAAAAAAACATTAAAAAAACGGCAAAAATTTGACCACAAAGGGACTTATGGCCATGCACTTTTAATTGCCGGAAGCTATGGTAAAATGGGGGCAGCAATTTTAGCCGCAAAAGCCTGTTTAAGGACCGGTATTGGATTGCTTACAACACATTTCCCTATATCAGGCTACGAAATTATGCAAACGGCGGTTCCTGAGGCTATGGTTTGTATTGACGAGTCGGGTACACTTTTTTGTAAATCAGATGAACAAGACTTATACCAGGCAATAGGTATCGGCCCGGGGATAGGGCAGAAAAAAGCAACGCTGAATTCTTTAATTGGTGTACTGACCAATGCGGAAAAACCTGTTGTGCTCGATGCTGACGCACTTAATTTAATAGCAAAAAATAATGATTTATACGATTTAATTCCTGAAAATAGTATTTTAACCCCTCACCCCGGTGAATTTCGCAGGTTAGTTGGTGAGTCGGCGTCCTATTTTGAACAATATCAGAAACAAATTGAATTAGCCAAAAAGCAAAAAATCATTGTTGTTCTAAAAGGGGCACATACATCAATTGCTTTGCCCGATGGAAGATGCTACTTTAATTCAAGTGGTAACCCGGGAATGGCCACAGCAGGAAGTGGCGATGTATTAACCGGCGTTTTAACCTCCCTCCTGGCACAGGGATATGAACCTGAAGATGCAGCACAACTAGGTGTTTATCTGCATGGTTTGGCAGGCGACATAGCTGCTCAAAAAATGGGAATGGAAACGGTTATCGCAGGTGATATCATTAATAATTTGGGGAAAGCTTTTAATCAACTACGGAGTATATAGTTCTACAAGAGCCCCCATTCCTTTGCCAATATTTAAATTAGCTACTCATTTTATTTATCATTATCCATCAGGTTTTTGATAATTTCCTGGTATCTTTTTTCATATTCTTTTTCAGTTATTTTCCCGGCCTTTTTCAAATCAGCTATTTCCTTTAACCTGTTACCAATATTTCGTTCTTTTTCTTTGCCTTCAGGTGTTTTTAGCAACTTCAAATATCTTTCTTTAAGATTTTTGGCCACTTTTTTACCTTCTTTTAAGTTTTCGTTATAAAACTCTTTTATTTTTTCTTTATTTAAATTGTCGAATGTTCCCCCGGATTCAAAATGCTTAATAAAAACCTTGCCCAAAGCATAGGTTGAAGCACCTGAAATAACAGCCATTGATGTAGCACCCACCACTGTACCAATAAATGGAATGGATTTTACTGCTGATGCCCCGATTCTGGCAACAATACTCGACATTGTGGAACTTGCAATTGCACTAATCCAGGTTTTGCCTTTTTCTTCGGAATAATTAATATCATAAAAACTGCAAATTTGTTTTAACATATCAAGTTGGATAGCAGTTACAGCAGCAATGTCAACAATTGGGACAGGTATTAAGCCGGCACCTACTGCCCAATAAACATGACTCTTTAAAATATCATCAATGTTCTTTTCCTTATCAACTCCCTTTTTCTTTGCCATAATAATTATTTTTTATGGAAAGTTACAAAACTTTACGGACATATTGTAACTACGTAATTAATATTTGAACAAAATGATTTAAATATCTATTTTATGAAACTCAATGGGTAAGTTCGATGTTATATCAAACTACACATTTTTACATCTTCTATTTTTCAAATCGGTCACTGAGCTTGTCGAAGTGCCACATCCTCATATAGTTTTCATTCCTTTTCCCTGCTTTCATGGTATTCCCTTACCAGTTTTTCCGCTTTTTCAAAATTTTCTGCTGAAACAGATACTGAAACTCCCTGTCCGGAATTTGGGTTTACCCAACCCGCATTTATACTATTTTCAAGTAAATTATTCACAATCACCCCTACTCCGTTATCCTCAAGGTAGGATTTTATAAAATTAGCATCAATGGATGAACCACTAAAAACTTCATAAATATTTTGCATGTTTTTTTATTTCAATTTTAAATGTTAATTTTAACCCTATTCGAGAGCTTTGCACTCACAATTAAGAAAATGTAAAGTTTTCATTTCACCAATTCGGTGAAAACCAACAATTTCTACATCGGGGTTATATCTAAATAGAGCGCTATTTACTATTGTCATATTGCTCAACTTAGATATAACAAACATACATAATTTTTTCGCATATTAATCTCAGTTTTTGACAAATTAAAATTGAACAAAAAACAACCATGGAAGAACTAATAAAGCTTATAGAAAATACTTTTGAAAAACAAATTATTGATAAAGAGTCAAAAAAAGCATTCAAAAAATTATTATCAGTAAAAACTATAAAACAGGAAGACCTTAATTATTTATCGCATAAAGCTTTTCTTTTAATTAAAGAGAAAACAGATGGTACTGTTAATCAGTTTCATCTGGATTGGCTAGAAGATATTTTGAATATAATTAATTTATATCGCATACCTGAAATCAATGACGAAATTGTTTGCTTTTCACCACAAAACAAATGCTCAGAAACCATAAAGAAATTTCTTGACACCGCAAAAGATACCATTCAAATTTGTGTTTTTACGATTAGTGATGATTCCATTAGCCGTAAAATTATTGAATGCTATGAGCGGGGTGTTAAAATCAGAATTATTACGGATAACGACAAACAATATGACCGTGGTTCTGATATATCCTACCTTGCGCAAAAGGGTATTGAAATTAAGGTGGACTTGACCCGTCACCATATGCACCACAAATTTGCGGTTGTTGATAATAGTGCAATATTAACTGGCAGCTATAACTGGACACGCAGTGCTGAAAAATACAATCACGAAAACTTAATTATTACCCAAAACGCTAATTTTATCAGAATTTTTAAAAATGAGTTTGAGCATTTATGGAAACAAATGACAGAATACAGTTAGCGGCTATAAAAAAGATGTTAATAATAGGTTTACCTTAAATGCCACTGTGCAGATAATTACACAAAAGGCAATAATGTATTTAACAATATTCCTGCAAGTTAACCGAACCGTTGGCTCTGGTTTAAATACCCTGTGATTCAAATAATTATTTGTTTTATGCTAATTGACAGGCAATTAGATCTTAGTAACTGGTAATTAAAAGTGTATTCCAAATAGTTTAATTACTAATTACCAGTATACTAATTACTTGTCCAATATAAGCAATGCTAAAATTAAAAATACCCCAGATAATCTAAACTTGAGTGGAATCGTTAAGTACCAACACCTTAGCATTCCATATATATACCATCCAAGACCATAACCTTATCTATTAGTCATTGAGACAATCAAAAATAAAAATTGGTATAATGCTTGTTATATAAAAGTTGATATAGAATAAAATATATTCTATTTGTTAATTTGTAAATATTATACGTCATTATTAATATCTTGAAAAGAAAATACAATTAATGAAAATTCAAAAAATTGTACGAATTATAGTTATTCTGCTTGTACTATTACTTCCCCAAGTAGTATCGTATGCACAAACATCTTTGGATAAACAAAAAGCGAAACTACTTTATGACCTTCCCATACATCTTCGCTGGGAAAACGATGATGAAATTGATGTTATAAAAATTGGTGTACTAAATGGTAGCCAGGCTTTTATAAAAGAATTGAAAAGTGTAACACGTGGGGGTTACGATAACATAATACTTATTGATGTAATTAGCTTTACTAGTGTTGCCAATATCACAGAAACACATATTTTATATGTACCCAAAACACAAAATAGTCAGTTTAATAATATTAAAAGGAAAATACTTGGATTTAATACAGCATTGGTAAGTGAGGAGTATCCTGCT
The DNA here is from genome assembly GCA_039714415.1 of Bacteroidota bacterium. GTDB lineage: Bacteria > Bacteroidota > Bacteroidia > Bacteroidales > NBLH01 > NBLH01. Next base: position 29,774 of record JBDLJL010000003.1, on the reverse strand, counting down.
AAAAAAAGCATCATGATTAATTTAATAGCCAAAGGCAGTAAACTCACATTTCAAATCAATAGTGCCAACCTTAAAGCAGCAAATGTTAATGTTACACAGGGGATTTCACGTTTAGGTGGTATTAATATTAGTACAAAAACTTTATATGATGAATCAGAAAAAAGTTTAAAACAAGAAAAGCAAAAAGTTAGAAGGCTGCAAGCATCAATTGAGACAAAGCAAAAAGAACTGGCAAAGAAAGAAAAAGAAATTGAACGACAGAAAGAGGTTCTTTTTAGTCAGGGCGATCAAATAGTTGAACAAAGAGGGAAAATTCAAGTACAACTGGCTGAACTCGATAAATTAGTGAGTGAAGCAAAAATTGCAAAACAGGAACTGCAGAAGAAAACAGAAATTTTGCACGAAAAAGAACGTGCCATTAGAAAACAAGAAGACCGGATTGCTAAACAAATAGATGTTCTGGATAAGTTAGAAAATGATATTTCAGGAAGACAAAAACAAATTGAGTTGCAAAATAAAGAAATTAGGTCACAAGGAATAGAAATCAGGACACAGATGTTAAGGATAAAATTTCAGCAGAATGTTTTGCTGATTTTTATTTCATTGCTGGTTATAATACTATTGCTGACTATTTTTATTTTTAGAGGTTACCGTAGAAAACGCCGGGACAACAAATTATTGGCTGAACAGAAGGAAGAAATTGCACAACAGGCCGTTGAACTTGAGGCAATTAACAAGGAGCTCGAAAAGCTTTCTATCGTAGCGAGTGAAACTTCAACAGCAGTTATAATTCTTGATACTCAAGGAAATTTTGACTGGATAAATATTGGTTTTACTAAAATGTATGGCTATACTTTAAAATTGCTTCATGAAGAACTTAACGGGAATATTATAAAAGCCAGTAACAATCCGGATATTGAGAACCTTTTTAATTCTTGTATTACTGATAAAGCACCTGTTATTTACGAATCGTATGTAATAACAAGGGATAAGAAGGAAAAGTGGGCACAAAGTACTCTGTCACCAATTTTAAATTCTGAAGGTGAAGTAACAAAACTGGTGCTTATTGATTCTGATATTACCAAAATAAAGGAAGCCGAAAATGAGATTTTAAGGCAGAACCAAATGATTTTAGATCAGGCTACTGAATTGGAATCTAAAAATATTGAACTTGAAAAGCTGTCGCTTGTTGCTAGCAAAACTGACAATTCAGTTGTTATTGCTGATTTAAATGGTGAAATTGAATGGGTTAATGATGGGTTTACCAGATTACTGGGTACTAGCTTTGATGAGTTCAGAGAAGAATATGGGACAAACCTTTTTCTCACAAGCCTGAACCCCAATATAGTTGATCAAATTGCAGAGGGCATTGCATATAAAAAATCTATAAATTATACCTCAAAAACATTTACAAAAACAAACAGGTTGATTTGGATACAAACAACAATGACCCCTATTTTTGATAACAAAGGAGATGTAAATAAGTTTATTGCCATTGATGCTGATGTTACCAAAATAAAACTGGCAGAAGAAGAAATTGCACGACAGAAAGAAAAAATAACAGATAGTATTTATTACGCTAAAAAAATACAAACTGCGGTTTTACCACCTAAAGAATTTTTAAAAAAATTGCTGCCTGAACATTTTATTATGTTTCGCCCTAAAGATATTGTTAGTGGAGATTTTTATTGGACATTAAAAAAAGAAGACAAAATTTTAATAGCGGCAGCTGATTGTACAGGACATGGTGTACCAGGTGGCTTTATGAGCATGTTGGGAATGACATTTCTTAATGAAATTACAGGTAAACTTTCCGCTGAAGAGTTAAATGCCGGTCATATCTTAACTGAATTAAGAAATAGTGTAAAGTCATCGTTAAGGCAAACTGGTAAAGAAGGTGAAGCAAAAGACGGGATGGATATTGCACTTTGTATCATAGACAAAAAAACAAATATTATGCAGTTTGCCGGGGCAAATAGTCCATTATTTATCGTTAGAGAAAATGAGCAAGAGCAAGAAATAATTGATATTAAAGCTGATGATATGCCAATAGGTATTTTCTATCATGAAAAAGAATTTTTCACTAATCATACCCTGCAACTGCAAAAAGGTGATTCGTGTTATATCTTTTCTGATGGTTACCCTGACCAGTTTGGAGGCAAAAAAGGCAGAAAGTTAATGCTAAGTCGATTTAAAAAGATGCTGGCTGCCAGTTCAGATAAACCATTGTCTGTTCAAAAAGAGTATATTGAAAATAAATTTGATGCCTGGAAAGGGAAAAATCGTCAAATTGATGATATTTTGGTAATCGGAATTCGAATATAATTTCAATAATATTGTTGATTCTTTAGTTTTAAACACATGGATCTAAAAAAAGCCGATTGGAAAAAATCCACCGGCTTTTTTTTACTTTATATCAGTAACTACCACCAATCTTCGTCCTCATCATCCATGTCATCCAAATCCTCTTCCTCTTTTTCATATTCCACAAGTTCAAATTTTACTTTTACCAGATGTGTAAAACGAACACCTAGTGAACGCATATCGTCATCAATAGCATCATAATGCCAACGAATAGTTATGTCACTATCCTCACTAATTTTATCAATTAAAAATATCAATTCGAAAATTTGTTTTGATGAGGCAGTATTCAGGTACTCAATATTGAAATTAAATACAGTTGTTGGGTTTGGGTTTTGTTTATATCTTTTTAACCAATCCAATATCGGTGCGTAAAAATCAATTGCATTTTCGGGAAGCGAAACATTTGAAATTTCAAAAATCTCTTCTTCAGTATCAAAATAAATTTCTGGTGTATCGTCAGTCGCTTTAATTCTTAATGGTTCCATTCAAATCTATTTATTTTATTTGTATACTTGTCTGTAATGTGAAAAACGAAAAATCATCATCAAGTTTCTTAAAGTCATAGTCAATTTTTCTATCGCATTTGAGGCGAATATCTACAAAACCTAAGCCTGTTTTTTTCGGATCAATTGTAATTTGTTCCAATAATATTTTATTAAAATATTCATTTAACTCTCCAGTATCAAGACTATTAATTAGATCCAATTTTTCCTTTAACTCATCAACATATTTATTTAGGATATAGTTACCTGATGTAAGTATATATTCTTCTTCTGTTTGACCAAGATTAAATATGCCTGAGTTTCCTTCACCTGAATCTTGATAATCGTTTCCATGCTTACTAATATTTTGAAGCATTTCAACCATAATATTGTAAACTTTTTTAGCTGCCCTGCTCACCCGCATCTGCCCTTTAATAATAGATAACAGACTTAATATATTATTTTGATTAAAATTACCATTGAAATTTAAAAGGATATCTCTTTTTGAAAGTATTCTATTCAGCCCTTTCATATCCCGCATCGAATTACTTATTTCCAGATCTTCAATAGCATTATTACCATAAGTCCTGCTAGGAATTTCTGTTTGCAGATAAAAATACGACCAATATAAGTCAACATATTCAAAATCAAAAGATAACCTGTTGCCTGATCTCCGCGCCATTTCAATAAGTCCTAAACCCGCACCTCCTTTAGCAGAAAGCTTTCCTGTGCTTAAGATTTCCCGATGCAGTTCTTTTAGTTCTTCCCGGTCAAGGTTATTAACTTGTTCAAGCTTTTGTTTTAATAGTTCAACCTTACTGTTTACAATAGTATTACCTGTAGTTATCAGATATCTATTCCCTTTTTTTTGAATGGCAAAAATTCCTAAATGATCATCAGTTCGGTCAGTTGCTCCCCCCTGGTGACGAGTCACATTTTGTAATCCTTCCACCATAATAAAATAGATACGATTTTGCAATGATCCCTTATCTACAAATCGTTGAAGGTTACTTTCTGCCAGTGACAAAATTTTTCTAGTGAGATTTTGTGTAAACATACCTCTATATATATATTCAAAATCTCCGTGACCGACTCTTTCAAATAAGTCATGGGTAATTTTTAATCGTCTTTTTGTTTTTTTTCTCATATGATGGTGAATCAAATTCAGCTATTACATTATTGAAATAAAAGACATAAGATTATGTCAGAGTAAATAAATGTTTGACACATTCACATTGATTAAGCAAAAATAAATGATTTTTTTTTAAAACAATAAATTAGCTCTGTTTTTTATTTTAGATTTCATTCAATATAGTCAAACAATTTTTCTGATAAACTAAATTATATTAATTTTAGCACAATTTTAATACACAAAAACTGAACCATATTGTTCGTCTTAAAATGCAGTATTTTAAATCAACAAAGCATATTTAGTAATGTTTCAGTATTATTGTTTTTAAAATTCTAAAGTTAATTACTTAGTGTCTCTTATAAAAGTCAATAACTGCGTTATGCTAGTTTTGAAAACAGTTATCCCGATCATGCTTTTTGTTGGTTTTTATTAAAAAACCCTTTCAAAAGCTATACCAGAACGCTTTGATTTTCAAAGCTTAAGCTTACAATTGTAAATGCGATGCACTGAGCTTGTCGAAGTAAATGTTTGGAAAAAATAGTATAACGCAAAAAATTTGATTTTTAGAGGCTACCATAAGTGGATTTGATAAATAAAGCATACATGGTACAAAAGAATATAATAAAGTTTCAAATACTTAAGTATGAAAAAAATCATTAGTGCTGTTGTTTTGTCTGTAATACTCGTTCTCCCGGTAAAAGTCTGTTCTCAAATTGACATTGGTATAAAAGGTGGTTATGGCTATAACCGGTATTTTATTCAAAAAGAAATAACTCAGGGTTTTCTTCCTGTCTATAATGGTGGAATACTATTTCAATATCTTAACGATAAAAAACTTGGGGTTCAATCAAGCGTAGAATTTACACAAAAAGGTTGGGATGAAATAACAGTTGAACAGGGTCATGCAAAATTTAAAATGGATTTTGTGCAATTTGAGTTTTTATCATTATTTAAGTTTAGCAGTAAAAAAGAAAACGGTCTTTTTCTTAAATTTGGTCCTTATTTTGGATATTCGTTTAACAGTGAATATACTGAATCAGGAAATATGGATACCTTAACTTTAAATTATGATTATCTTTTAACACATTATAATAAAATTGATTATGGCTTAAGGCTGGGGATTTCATATAAGTTTATCCTTAAAAATGGAAGTTTGCAGTTAGAATTACTCTATGCACAAGGACTATTAAACATTCTTGAACGTGACCCGGCAGGCATTATTCAGTCAATTAACCAAAGTTTATTTATCAATTTAGCATATACTTTTACCTTTGGAAGAAAAGAAAATAAAAAAAAGAAAGCCCCTTTACCTGAATAATTTATGAACTTTCTGGTTAATAGAGTGAAATATTTATATGTGGAATTAAAGATGAAATTAATGCTTGTTCGTAAAGGTCTTTTCTAGTGACAATATTATTAGTTAGTCTCTGCAAGAAAATGCATAGTTTTAGTTCTAATACTAGTTAATAAACCTACAGCCCAGTTTTTTTTTAGTTTTGAGTTTTTCTTTTTAAAATATTTTTTTTTCGACTTATACTATAAATTTGCATTTTGTGAAAATCAGAAAAAAATAAAGGATTAATAATTAACCTATGGATATTAAAACAAATTTCGACAACGTAATTAAAAATTTACCTAAAACTGTTGAACTGGTTGCTGTATCAAAAACAAAACCTAATGAACTGATTATGGAGGCTTATAATATGGGATACCGCATATTTGGTGAGAATAAAGCCCAGGAATTAAAACGTAAACATGAAGAGCTGCCTAAAGATATTAAATGGCACATGATTGGTCATCTTCAGACAAATAAAGTAAAGTATATAGCACCTTTTGTAAAATTAATTCATGCAGTAGACAGTTTTAAATTATTAAAAACAATTGATAAAGAGGCAGTTAAAAACAACAGGGTTATTAATTATTTGTTTCAACTTCACGTGGCAAAAGAGAGTACAAAATTTGGCCAAACTTGTAATGAAATCAAAGCCATAATTAGTTCTGATGAATTTTTAGCTCTTAAGAATGTAAATTTAGTTGGCTTAATGGCAATGGCAACAAATTCCACTGATAAACAATTAATTAGTAAAGAATTTGAAGATGTTAAGAATTGCTTTAACATTCTAAAAAGTACCTTCTTCAAAGATAAATCTGATTTTAAGGTATTGTCCACTGGTATGTCACAGGATTATCAAATAGCGATAAAGGCAGGCAGTACAATGGTGCGCTTAGGTAGTACTTTATTTGGTCCACGAAATATTGTATAAAAACTAAAAAATATATTTACTTTTGATGTACTTTTTGCATCAATAAATTTACTTTTATTATTATTAAATAATTTTTTAAAATAATTATTATGGCTAATCTTCAAACCTCTTATCTTGGATTGAAATTACGCAATCCTCTTATTGTTAGCAGTTCTGCTTTAACAAGTTCAGTTGAAAAAATTAAAATGCTTGAAGAAAAAGGCGCTGGAGCAGTAGTACTTAAATCTTTATTTGAAGAACAAGTAAACTATGAAACAAGCAGTTTATTAAAACATAATGAATACCCTGAGGCTGCAGATTATATCTTAAACTATGCAAAAGACAATACCTTAAGTGAGTATCTAACACTTTTAAAAGAGGCAAAAAAAGAGGTGTCGATTCCTGTTATTGCGAGTATAAATTGTGTATCAGATATTGACTGGACAGAATATGCTAAAGATTTTGAAAAAGCCGGTGCCGATGCGATTGAATTAAACATACATATTGTTGTTTCTGACAAGGATATTTCTTCGGCTGATGTTGAGCAAAAATATCTTGATATTATACAAAAAGTAAGGCAAAAAACAAAAATTCCTATTGCTGCTAAAATTGGATATCATTTTTCAAATATTGGTAATATTGTAGACAGGATTTATGCATATGGAGCTAATGGTGTAGTTTTATTTAATCGGTTTTATGAACCTGATATTGACATAGATAACATGAAATTTACCAGTTCGGAAGTATTTAGTAATCCTTCTGATATCAGGCATTCTCTGCGCTGGATTGGGATTCTTTCTGATTTAATACCAAATATCGAAATTTCGGCTTCTACTGGTGTTCATGATGGAAAAGCAGCTGTCAAAATGTTATTGGCAGGTGCCCAAACAGTTCAGGTATGTTCTACTCTTTACAAAAACGGAATTGATGAACTTAGTAAAATAATACAGGAGGTTTCGGATTGGATGGATAACAAAAATTATGAGTCTGTAGCTGATTTTCGTGGAATAATGAGTTATAAGGATATTAAAAATCCTTCAGTTTATGAAAGGGCTCAATTTATGAAATATTTCTCTTCTGTGGAATAAAAATAAGTTGTATTTAGTGTTTCTAAAATTAAGGTATGAACCGAATATTGTTACTACTAGTAGTAGTTCTTATTATCCCACTATCGGGTTTTAGCCAGTATTATGAAAACAAAAAAAAGGAAGAAAAAAAACCTTTTAAAGAAAACCTTTTTTTTGGTGGAGGTTTAGGATTACAGTTCGGCACTTATACCTTAATTGATATTTCACCTGTAATTGGCTATAAAGTAAGTCCCAGATTTCATCCCGGTATCAGGTTAACATACCAGTATCAAAAAGACAGTAGGATGAACTACCAGACCTACAGATATGGCGGGAGTGTTTTTGCCCGGCTATTTCTGTTTCAAGGTATATATGCCCAAGCAGAGGCTGAGGCATTAAATATAGAATGGATGAATCAAAGTCTGGAAGAATACCGGCTGTGGATTGAAAACTATTTTGTTGGTGGCGGATATTTTCAAAAAATGGGGAAAAGTGGCGGTATGTATTTGACCGTTTTATGGAATTTAAACGATTCTGGTTATTCACTTTATACAAATCCTGTAATTAGAGTAGGTTTTACTTTTTAATTAACAATAAACTCATCCTGATCATTTAAGAAAGGCAGTTTTTTCCGTGTACCTTCAATTAGTTCTCTTGATATTAAAATAGTTTCGACTGATTCCTCGTTTGAATTTGTTTTAGATATTTTTTCACCAAGCGAATTATAAATAGCTGAGTCACCGGAATAGCTATAATTATTGCCATCTAATCCAATCCTGTTTACTCCGGCTACATAAGCCTGATTTTCTATAGCACGTGCCTGAAGCAGTGTTTTCCAGTGAGCAACCCTTTTTTCCGGCCAGTTAGCAACGTAAATCAATAAATCATATCCATCATAATTTCTGCTCCAAACCGGAAACCTTAGATCATAACAAATTAATGGCCTGATTCGCCAGCCCTTATATTTTATCAATTCGTTTTTATTGCCTTGAGAGTAAAGTTTATCCTCACCAGCCATGGCAAATAAGTGCCTTTTATCATAATATTGGTATTCCCCATCAGGTTTAACAAAAAGGAAACGGTTTACATAGTGATTGTTTTCCTCAATTATGATACTTCCTGCAATAGCTGCATTTGAATGTTTAGCCATCTGGAGCATCCATTTAAAAGTTGGGCCATCCATTTTCTCAGCAAAAGGTTTAGGGTTCATTGAAAAACCAGTTGTAAACATTTCCGGCAAAATTATCAGGTCAGTACGAGTATCAATACCTTCAATTTTTTTTTGGAAATGCACCAGGTTTGCATTTTTATCTTCCCAAAAAATATTGGTTTGAATTATTGTTACGGATAGCTTCATGAAATTATTTATACTATTATTTTATTTTTAGTGGGTTTCAATTTCTCTATTAATTTGTTATCCATAGATACGTTGCATTGCAACATATCTACTGTCCACATTTTTAACATCTATCTGTTTAATTTCTACAATTAACCTCCCAGATTTGTGTTTTATTCAATGGCAAATTTTTCAGGATGATACCCCACTTTATCTTTATAAAATAATTTTATTTCCAACATATCCTTTTCCATATCTCCTGTTGGGAAATACATATTTTCCATACTCAATTCCTTTTTCCCGAAATCTATAAAAGCAAGGCAAATAGGAACTTTTGCAGCATCAGCAATACGATAAAACCCGGTTTTCCAATTGGGGTTACGTTTGCGCGTACCTTCCGGGGTAATACCCAAAATAAATTCATCATTTTCATTAACCATTTTCACCACCTGGACAATAACATTCGCACCCTTTGAACGATCAATTGGGACTCCGCCCCACATCCGCAATAAAGGACTTGTGAAAAAATTAAAGATCTCTTTTTTCACCAATACCTTTGGCTTTACACCCATTACCCAATTAGCCAGTTTACCCATAAAAAAATCAAGATTACTGGTATGGGGCGCAATAAGAACTACATACTTTTTTTCAACCGGGGCAGCTTTGCTAACCACCTTCCAGCCTATTATCCACAATATAAACTTAGCTAAATATTTTACTATCATAAACCTATAAGTTTCGTGTAACAAAGAAAATGTTTCAAGCTAATAACTTGAGACTTTTTCCTTGAAACTTATTTTAGTGAGTAGTTAAAGGAAATTGTTTCATCATAGTATTAACATCAGCACGTACTTGATCAATAACAGACTCATTTTCAACGTCCATAATTACTTGATCAACTAAATCGACAATTTTTACCATATCACTTTCTTTTAACCCCCTGGTAGTTACAGCCGGTGTTCCAACTCTTAAACCTGAAGTTTGAAATGGTGAACGTGTATCAAAAGGAACCATATTTTTATTAATTGTTATATCTGCCCTTTCAAGGGCTTTTTCCACAACTTTCCCTGTTACTTCCGGTACTTTTGTCCTTAAATCAATTAACATAGAATGATTATCAGTACCATCAGAAATTACTTTATATCCTTTTTTAACAAAAGCTTCTGCCATTACTTTGGCATTTTTTAATACTTGTTTTTGATAATCTTTAAATTCATCAGTTAAAGCTTCACCAAAGGCAATTGCTTTTGCAGCAATAATATGTTCAAGAGGCCCACCTTGGGTACCTGGGAAAACACCAGAATCCAGTAAGGATGACATCATCCTGATTTTTCCCTTTGGAGTTTTTTTACCAAACGGGTTTTCAAAATCTTTACCCATCATAATAATACCACCACGCGGGCCACGTAGGGTTTTATGAGTGGTGGAGGTGACAATATGTGCATAAGGCAATGGATCTTTCAATAAACCGGCAGCAATTAAACCTGCAGGATGAGAAATATCAAACATTAATAAAGCACCCACTTTGTCTGCAATTGCCCTCATTCTTTCATAGTCCCAATCACGCGAATACGCAGAAGCACCTCCAATAATTAATTTTGGATTTTCTTTTATGGCCAGCTCTTCCATTTCGTCATAATCAACTGTACCCGTTTCTTCTTTTACATTATATGAAACAGCCCGGTACAAAATACCAGAAAAGTTAACAAATGAACCATGTGTAAGGTGTCCACCATGAGATAGGTTAAAACCCAAAAATGTATCACCTGCTTTTAAAGTGGCTAACATAACAGCAGCATTTGCCTGTGCACCTGAATGTGGCTGTACATTTGCCCACGCAGCACCAAAAAGTTCTTTTAAACGGTCAATAGCCAGTTGTTCTGTTTGGTCAACTATCTGGCAACCACCATAATAGCGTTTACCAGGATAACCTTCGGCGTATTTATTTGTCAGCCAGGTTCCCATTGCCTGCATAACCTGCTCACTTACAAAATTTTCTGAGGCAATTAGCTCAATACCATTCAATTGACGCTGATGCTCCTGCTCAATTAAATCAAATACTACTTTATCTTTTTTCATGTATATAAGTTTAAAACATTATTAATTAGGTTAATTTTCACAAAAATAAAAAAATATTGGATATTTGCTTTGTTAAATTGTGATATAGAAAAAAATTGCAGTATAATACCAAGCTAAAGAATTACAGTTCTTATAAACTGATATTTAATTAAACAGTTTTTAAATTTGAAGTCGTAGGTAAATACTTTTTAATTAAATATTTTCAATCACCATTAATTCAGGTAAAATCTTGTTGCTAAAATATTCATTAAAACCTTGATTCATATTAAACTAATAGTTTTTGTTCTAATACTATAAATAACAAAACACTTACTAATCATCCATATCAAAAAAAACATTTTCCTGAATTGCTTTTTTCTTTTGCCTACGGTCAGCAAAATAATTATTCATAATATCAAGAAAAGACATGTAACCAGAAAATAATAAAATAGTCAAATGGATATTGAAGATAAAAAATGAAATAGATGAAATAATAGTAAAATAAAAAAGGTAGAGAAAAAAACGAAGCATCTCGTTATAAATAGGGCTTTTAGAAATAAGGTGTGCAAATTGAGCTTTAAAGCGGATATTTATATCAAAAACATAATAGTTTATCAATATAAAACTTAGAAAAATAAATATAAGGTAATAAATGGAAAGTATATTTTGCCCCTTTTCAACAGCCAAAAAAGTATTTAACAAAATTAGAGGACCACTCATATCACCATAAATGGTTTCGTGAATATCATTCAATTCAAAATCACCAAGCACAATAATCCTGTCTTTTAACAACTTATGAAAGGCTGAATCCGGTAAAAACTGAAAATCGCCAATATTCATATAATCGTATTTATAACTACTCTCATCAGACAAGTCATAAGACCAAATGCGAAAATCAACAATAAACGAATTTAAAATATACCTGTTGTTCAACCGATAAAAAAAGCCCTGTTCCATTTTTTTATTGTAAATTTCCTGGTAAAGCTTTAACGGTGTAGTAATTAGTGAGTCTGACTGCACCAATTTAAATTTAATGAATTTATCAACATTAAAAGTAGTATAATCAGAAATTGACTTACTTACATTAAAAATAGGATCTTGTGGAATATCATTTTCATCTTTATGATAAGAAACGGTATAATTAGTCAGTTTATCAAATTCAACCTGAAGTTCCATATCATTTTCAGATGGATCAACAAAGCTGATATCACAAATCAGATATTTATGATTATCTGGTTTTTGGTTTATCCTGCTAAAAAACCTGGAAAGACTTTTTCTGTTAGTAATTACCTGGTTACCAACTGGAAACCCATCATTATCAAGCTTTTCAATAAGTTGTTTTTCCCAGGCAACATTAACAAATAAGAAACGATCCCTGTCCGGTTTTTCTTCCTTACTGATAATAAACTTTTTAATGGCTGATGTTATCTGTATTAGCCGTAGTTCATCCTCATATATATAGGGTAAATTAAGAAGATAGAGAGAAAAAACAGATAAAAGCAGGGAATGAGACACCAGTACTAACGTAAGTACTTTTTTTTGAACTTTAAAGCCAAATAATATCATTAATTAACATTGTCATTAATTAACTGGGTAACGTATTGATTAAGATAAAAGTCATCTGTTTTGCCATAAAATTCCATAAAATAATTTAGTAATAAAGATCTGATTTTTGAATTAGAAGTTTGTCCATTGTTAAACTTTTCAATAATAGTCATAAACTCTTTTTCAAGTTCGTCTTTTACAATAAATCTCAAATCAATAGTTGTAATTAAATTCTCTTCACCAACTGATGCATTTATTTTGTATATATCAACTTTTTCCAAACAAACTTCCTCACTGACAGGCAACTCAAATTTTGAACGAGATAAAACCATTGTTTGATTTTTCATGCTTAATTCTTTACCATATTTCCTATTATTCAAATAATATCGAGCAATAATATCATTACCTCTGGAAATTGAATAAGATTTTTCTGACAGCATAACAATAAGTTCATCACCTATTATATTAAATTCATCTCGTCCCAAATAGTTGTCAAGATGATTAATAGCACTCTGTGTAGCAACACTGCGTGTGCTTAATCGATTTTGTACGTTTGCAACCAGTGCGTTTTTCACAAAAACGGTTAAGGCATCCACCGATTCTTCAACCCTTTCCGGATATTTTAGTATAAATCTTCCTCTTGTATCACTAATAACCAAAGCCACAGCATTTTTTTGTGTAAATTTTAGCTTATCTTCTGCTTTAATAGCATCGCCCTGTTTTAATGATTTTCCAGATGTTTCGTTATATATTTCACCTTTTATTTTAATTATATAATAGTTTTCTGTCTGAAAGTTTAATACAGAAAAAATGCTTAATAATATGATACTTATAATTTTCATTTGCGAATTGTTTTCATTTGTTCATAATTGTCCCCCATTATTCAACGTAAAACTATTCCAGTTTCATATCTCTAAATTCTAGGATTTTGACAATTCTTTATCTATCAAGCTAATAATCAGCGGTTTAATTTTCTTCAAAGAATTTTCGTCTTTGCCCAGGTAATTAGTAGCTCCTTTTTGTAAAAGTTCATCCCTAACACTTTCACTTTCCTGACCTGAAACTACAACAACATCAATATCAGGGTTATATTCCTTAATTACATCCAGTAATTTTGTTCCTGTATCAGCCTTTAACTCATCATCCATGAGGAAATAGTCAAGCATTACAATGTCAGGGTTTTGACTTAACTCATAACTTGCTTCTTTGGTACTATAAAATGTTTGGTAACTTATTTTTATATTTTTATTACTAATTTCTGAATTAACAGACTCCAACAAGTTTACAAGAATTTCTATGAACACAAAATCGTCTTCAATTATGAATACTTTTATTTCTCTGATAGCAGACATCGTAATTGGTTTATTGAATTGTTACATTGTATATTTCCTACCAAAAACTACACCAAATCAAATTCAGTGGTTAGTGTATTAGTTATTAATGCATTAGCCATTATCGATTATTCATTTGCCATTAATCATTTACCTTCTCGCCCCTTTAATGAATTTATTGTTGACTTGTTTAGGGTCATTAATAATTTTATAAAATTCATCAAAATACTTTTTTGTATTATTTTTTGCTTTTTCGCTTAAAAGTTGATTATTTTCAAACAATTGATAGATTTCATTTTTTTTATCGTTAAACTGTTTAATTACCGGTTCATATTCTTCCAAAGAGCGTTTATACCCCCTAAACACCCTAATTCTCACACTTGCCGTTGCAATCTGGGGGGCCGGTACGGCATAAGGTGAATTAACAAACCCGCACCAATCAAAATCATAAGGAATAGCCACCGGAACATTATTATTATTCATAAAAAGAAGTTTTATGTTATGCAGGCCAGCAATTGACCAATCAGTATTTCCAATAAGGTATTGATAAACTACCATATGCGTCATTTGTTGCCGGTTAACATTTTGCTGCTGAAAATTAGTCAATTTTAAAGTTTTTCCATTGTTACGCATAGCCATTTGGCCTGTTTCTTCCAGAAAAAAGCCTCTGAAACTAAATAACTTTTCATTTTTTAAACTGTCAATTAAATTTATATGTACCAACCTTACCCGATAACTTTGTTCGGTAAAGAAATTATAAATTTTATATGCCAGATATTCCTTCATCACCAATTCCTCATATCTTTCCTTATCTTTAAAGCAGGGAACAACCATTTTTAACCTTGATTGACCGGAGAATATATTTTTATCCCATCTTACTTTTTTAGGAATCTTTAATCTTAACTGTGGGAAATTGCAATTTGTAGGGTTTCTTCTATAAATTCCACGTGTTCTCACCTTGATCTTTAGCTTTATTGAATCACCATTTGCATCCTGATACATAACTTTAGCCCAGTGGTACATCCTGTCATCCCCCACATCTTTTCTAACAGCTTTTAGATTCAATTTCAGGTCAAAATTTAGTATTTCCTCATTATTAAATAGTGTACTATTCTGATAATCAGGAATACTATCCAGCTTCAATTTAGTGCTATTATCTTTTTGAGCAATAACAGAAAAATGAATAAGTAATACTAACAATATTATGATTTTTCTATTCTCCATTTTTGTTTTTTTTAAATTTTATGTCAAGTTACAATAATTTTGAATAAATATCAAGACAAGGTCAAATTTTGACCTCAGTATTTTAAATGTTTTTGTATTGATAAATCGCAAACATAACTTTTAATTTCTTCTTTTAAAATGGAAATTTGGAATGGAGGAACAATGAAAGGGTTTGAAAACCTGATGGTTCTATCTTACACCCTTCCTCCATTCCAATCTTCCAATCCAAAAATTTAAAATTATCATTTTGCGCTTGTGTTACTAAAACTGTTCAATTTACTGAGTTTTTAAATTATCACTAAAAAATGATTACCCCAAACAGTTTTAAACTAAAAATTAATAAGACAATAATTAATATCCAGCGCACAAAACCAGCACCCCACTTTGTTGCCAGGCCTGCTGCCAAAAGTCCTCCTGCTAAATTGCCCAAACCAGTAACAAAACCAATAAAATATTCAACCTGGTCGTTCATAACAAAAATCAAAAACACAAATGGTGTATAAATTAAAACAACAAAAATTTTAATTGCTGCTGCTTTTACCAAATCGTATCCCGAAATCCATACCAATGCAGCAATCATAAATATACCGAAGCCTATGTGCAAGAATCCACCATAAATGCCCAGCAAAAAATAAATAACTAAATGACTTAATTTTACTTTTCGGCTACTTAATACTTTTTTCCCTTTAATCCATCGGTCAGAATCATAAAAAAGAAAAAATAACATCACAAATAAAACCCCACCTATCAGTTTTTCAAAAACCCCAATATTAATATTTACCGCAATTTCGGCCCCCATAACTGCACCAATAGTTACAGGTATGGAAATAAATAATCCTTTTCCTAAATCTAACTCACCTTTCTTGTAAAAACTGAACGAAGTAGCAATTGCTTGCATAATTACCCCTAAACGGACTGTTCCACTTGCCACATTCATTGGAATTCCTAAAATTGCAAAAAGAAAATAATTGATAGCAGTTCCACTGCCTGCAAAAGTATTTATAAAGCCCGCTAAAAACCCGGCAATAAAAATGAGGCTAATAATCTGCCATGAAAATAAATCAAATTGAGTTATATATTCAGATAACATCTGTCA
Source organism: Bacteroidota bacterium (assembly GCA_039714415.1). GTDB lineage: Bacteria > Bacteroidota > Bacteroidia > Bacteroidales > NBLH01 > NBLH01. Next base: position 13,896 of record JBDLJL010000003.1, on the reverse strand, counting down.
AAGATAAAAGATAAAAGACAAAAGGAAGAAGTTCTCAGTAGTCAGTCTACAGTATGCGAGCTGGAGATATACTTTTTCTATTCATCTGTTCATATTTAATTATTCTTAATGGTCAGATGGAACCGCAAATTAAAAATCATCATTGTAATATATGATAATAATGATTTTTAACATGCTTGTTTCATTATGTTTATTTATTTTTATCCAATCAAATTTTAAAATTGATGAATAAGCTCAACATATATAAAGCCTCTGCAGGATCCGGTAAAACACATACCTTAACTGAAGAATTTTTAAAATTAGCTATTCTATACCCTGAAAATTATAGAAGAATATTGGCAGTTACCTTTACCAATAAAGCTGCTGAGGAAATGAAACAAAGAATACTTAATTCTTTAAATAAATTGGTAACCCATGGGAAGAAGGCAGATTTTTATCACGTTTTTAAGTCCGAATTTCCTAATTTGACTGAAATTGATATAATCAAAAAAGCAAGCCAGGTCCGTGATAACATTTTGCATAATTACAGCTTCTTCTCAATCAATACTATCGATAGTTTTGTACAAAAAGTAATAAGAGCATTTACTTTTGAAATTGGTGTTCAAAGCGGTTATAGGATTGAATTAGATACAGAAAAAGTTATAAATGAACTTACTGAATTATTAGCCAGGGCTATTGATTCAAATAAAAACCTCAAAGATTGGCTAATCCGTTTTGCACATTATAAAATTGATTTAGGTAAGAACTGGGATTTCAGGGCGGAAATAAAAGAGTTGGCAAAAGAAATTTTTAAAGAACAGTTTCAGGCCCTGGAATCTGAAAGCAAGGAAGACAAGGTAGAAGATTTTAAAATAGTTCTGGATTATTATCAGGAACTTTTAAAGATCAAAAATAACTTTGAATCCATGATGCAAAGTTACAGTATGGATGCAAGAAAGATTTTCGAAAATCACCAGGCAATTGATGATAGTTTAGGCAGGAACTTTACCACCATAAAGAATTATTTACTCAAAACAATTAAAGAAAAAACAGATACTGACTTTGAACCTGTTAAAACTGTATTAAGTGCATTGGATAATGTCGAATTATGGTACGCAAAAAGTGCTAAAAATGATGTTAAAGAGAAAATCATTGAGCTTTATCCCGAGATGAACAGTATTTTAAAGCAAGTGTTGCAAAAACTGGAATCTGACTTTGCCATATACCTTTCGGCCAATAATATACTTTCTAACTTTCATGCATTTGGTATTTTAACAAATCTTGCTGAACTTTTACCAGATTACCGTCAGGACAACAATTTATTACTGATTAGTGATACTACACGTATTTTAAAAGAACTCATTGCAGGGAATGATGCTCCATTCATTTACGAAAAAATAGGTAACCGCTTTAAACATTTATTAATTGACGAGTTTCAAGACACCTCCGGATTTCAATGGAAAAACTTTAAACCTTTAATTCAAAATTCTTTAGCTGAAAATAATGCGAACCTTATTGTTGGTGATATAAAACAATCTATATACCGATGGCGGGGAGGCGACTGGCGTTTACTGTTAAATCAGGTTGAGAAAGAAATTGGTAATGAATATATTGAAAAAAGAAACCTGGGAACCAACTGGCGTAGCAAGAAAAACATTATTGATTTTAACAATTACATTTTTTATAATGCAGCAGAAATAAGCCAAAACATTTTTAATAATAAATTAAATAAACTTTCACCGGATGAGCTTGACCATTTTGGAATTGATATAAAAGAAACCATTACTAATTCGTATAAAGACACATATCAACACTTACCGGCAAAAGAGGGTAATTCAGGAGGCAGGGTACTGGTAGAATTTTTTGAATCAGATAGCAGGTCAAAAAGTAAATATCGTGAAAAAGTAATTGAAAAATTACCAAAAACCATTGAGGATTTACTACTCTCTAAAAAATATAAAGCAGGTGATATTGCTATTTTAGTAAGAACCAACAGAGATGGAAAAAACATTGCTGAAGCTCTCTTAAATTATATGAGCTCTGATGAAAAACACAAAAAATACCCCATTATTTCGTCTGAATCCTTATTTTTAATTAATTCATTTGCTATTAGGATAATGATTAATGCTTTATATCATATTCATAATCAGAATGACAATTTACATTTAATGGCCTTAGTTGCTGAAATGCTGAAATTTAATAAATCAGATAAAGGTATTCAACACAGCGATTTTAACCAGGAAAAAATAAAACAAGAAACCACAACTATTCCTTCAAGGTTTTTTAAAGAAATAGATTCATTAAAAAAACAAAATATTTATGAAATTTGTGAAAATCTTATTGATATTTTTCATTTAAAAAATCTAACTAATCAAATTCCCTATATTCAAACTTTTCAGGAGTTAGTTAAGGAATTTAGAAATAATGAAATGGCTGATCTGGAGCATTTATTAAGCTGGTGGGAAGAAAAAGGAAAAACAAAGTCTGTACTACTCTCGGATCAAGACGATTCACTAAAAATAATGACAATTCATAAATCAAAAGGATTGGCATTTAACATAGTTATAATCCCATTTTTTGACTGGGGATTAGAAAAAAGTCCCTTGTCAAATACTATTATCTGGGCAAAACCCAAAATTGCACCATTTAACAAATTTGAAATTATCCCACTCGTTTACAGAAAAAGCCTTGGTAAAAGCACTTTTAAAAAAGAGTATTACGAAGAAACCCTGTACACTTTTATGGATTCAATAAATATGATGTATGTTGCTTTTACACGGCCTAAAAAGGAATTAATAATTTATGCACCGGATGAATCAAAACAAAAAGAAATTAAAACCGTTTCTGGTCTTTTGCAAAAATTGGTTACTGATAATACTTTTGTAACCGACAATAAGGATTATATTCCAATACCAGATTTTTTTGATAGCTCAATAAATGTATTTGAATTACAAGCGTTGGATATAAATGCAAATATACCTGAAAGTGAAAAGTCAGTACAAGAAGAACCATTTGCATTAAATGAATACCCGGTTACCAATTGGAATGAAAAATTAAATATCTTACATCATGCCAAGGATTTTTTTATTGAAAGCATAAAATATATAGAAGAAAAGGTTAATTACGGAAATCTGATGCATGAAATTTTTTCAAGCATAGAAACTAAAGAGGATATTGATATTGCAATTAATAGTCAGTATTATGATGGGAAGCTAAGCTCAAAAGAACAAGAATTGTTAAAAAAGAAAATAAAATCAATTATTGAAAGTGAAGAAGTATCAGACTGGTTTTCTGATAAATGGAATATCAAAAATGAAGAAGCCATTTTAAATACGGAGGGAGAAAAAAGAATTCCTGACCGGGTTTTATTTAGTAAAACACAAACTTTAGTAATTGATTTCAAATTCGGTGAAAAGCATAAAGAACATATCGACCAGGTAAAAGAATATATAAACTTATTGCAACAAATGAAATATCCTGACGTTAAAGGCTATTTATATTATGCAGAAAAAAATATTGTTGAAGAAGTGGTTGCATAGTTATTAATTTCTTTTTTTACTAAATTACAATCATCAAACATATGAAATTTAAACTCATTAACACAATATTATTGCTTAGCATTGCTGCTTTTTTATTTAATTGCAACAGTAATCGAAATAAGAAAAGAATAGCGAAGACAATCCAACATCAGAATACCCTTTTGACCAAACATCATGATTCCATTCAAACACCTAAAATTGACCAATGGTTTAAAAAGCTGTACACAACAAGCCGGTTTACAGGGAATATTCTGGTAGCTCAAAATGGGGTTATTGTTTATGAAAACTCCTATGGTTATGCTAATTATACCCAAAAAGATACTTTAACCCTCGAGCATAAATTTCAAATAGGATCTGTGTCCAAGCAATTTACTTCAATGGCGATAATGATACTAAAAGAAAAGGGTTTGCTCGATTATCAGGATAACATAAAAAAGTTCATCCAGGAATTTCCTTATGAAAACATTACGATTTATCAATTACTAACGCATCGTTCAGGTCTGTCGAATTATAATTATTTTAGTGATGAATATACAGATAAAGAAACAATCATTTACAATAAAGATGTTGTAAATATGATAGTTGATAGTGTTCCCTTACCATACTATCAACCTAATTTCAGGTTTAATTACTGCAATACCAACTATGTTTTATTAGCTGAAATTGTGGAAATAGCCAGTGGTATCCCTTTTGAAAAATTTGTAAAAAAAGAAATATTTCAGAAAGCAGGAATGTTGAATTCACATATCTTCATAAAAGGAAAGCAAGAAAGAATCTACAAAGCGGCAACGGGCTATCATTTTAAATGGTTAGTAGCTGAACACAGTTACCAGGATGGAGTAACTGGCGATAAAGGTGTTTATACAACGGTAGAAGATTTATTCAGATGGGACAAAGCACTTTATGAAAATAGAATTGTTAATGAATTGACATTAAATGAAGCTTTTTTACCAGCACAACCTGAAAAAAAAGGAAATTTAAACTATGGTTTTGGTTGGAGATTAAGAGAATGTATTGATGGAAGCCGTCTAATATTCCATGGTGGTTGGTGGCGTGGTTTTAATGCGCTATTTATACGAGACCTTAAAAATAAAGTAACTATTATTATACTCAGTAATATTCGTACTCGAAGTATTTCAAACTCATTTAGGGAACTTTTGGGAATTTTTGACCCGGAACGACTACAGGAACAAATAGATTTAGAAGAAAAACTCGCTGCCTTAAAAAAAGAAAAGCCAGACTCAGTTATGGAATCAGAGGCAAACACCATGAACTGAAACATAAGTAATTTTGACACCCCAATTTTTCCTGTTTGTTTGTGCTTAACTTTAATAAAAAAAATGTAATTTTAGGCTTCTCTTTAAACTGAAGAGTCTGTCTATAAAGTCGAGTGTTTGGTTCAGAATGTTCGCCTTTATGACTTGCGAAGTCTTAAAAACAAGAGTTTAATTTTGTAAATGCTTTTGTGCTGAGCTTGTCGAAGTAACAGGTTTTTAAGGCAAGCGTAACGCAAAAGGCGGACTTTATTGACAAACACTAATTAAGCCATGTTTCCAGAATTATCATCAAAAAACAAATGGTTTTGGGCAAGTTTATTATTTCCAATAATTATAGACTATCTAAATACTCGATATTATGATTATAGCATATCCTGGTTTTTGAATATATTTAAAAGTTCGACCCTGGCTTCAGGTTGGATTATTATTTTTTTTTACATTGGATATATTATATCGCTTTTAACACTTGGTTGGCTGGCACCTTATAGAAAATACAATCCTGATTACATTCAAATACCGGTATCAAAAAACTATAAAAGCAATTTACGCAAAATAAGCCAGGTTTTATTTCTATATACTTCAATTGGATTTGGAATAATTCTATTGATGCTATTGATGCACACATCCGGTCTTTATGATGAAATTATGGAATCAAATGCCAATTCAACCACCTTGGATTGGATGTTTTGGATTGGTGTTGGATTATTTTTTATTCAAATTATAGCAACCCAGGGCTTAAAACCCAAATTTAATTTAGGCTCTTACCAATATTTTATTGTATTTGCATTAAATGTAATACTGGCAGCAGTGCTTGTTGATTTATCCACAGCTGGCTGGATTTATTTTTTAGCTTCGGAAATACCACCAGATCCGCATCGATCTTCAAAATTAGCTGAATTCATTGCTTTATTTTTGTTATACGCCTTCTTTTTTGCCCAACCCAGACTTTTGTTTATGAACCGGGGGTTTAGCTGGCTAAGTTTTACCTCAGCTCTAATTGCAATTAGTTATTTTTTATGGAATAGTTTAAATTTAATAGAATTATAGTCTTTCAAAAAATAATTACATAGACACACAAATTAAAAAAGCCTGACTCGATAAAGAGCCAGGCTTACATTTTAATATTATAACTACTAATATAAGAAGTTCAAACCAATATATAAACCACTTGTTCCATCTTCCTCTTTAGCTGCCAGGCCATAATCAACAGCCACAATAAAATTATCGTTTAAAGCGAAATGTACACCAGCACCATAGCTCATATGCCAACTTTCCTGTCCTGAAGTAAACCATTCCCTTGGTGAATAATTTACACCTTCAATAACATAAGTAGAAGGTACATTAGTTAAATCAATTTCATATGGATCTACTACCCTTCCCATATCAGAAAATGCACTTAAAGCAATATATAAATTTTGGTTAAATACAACGGTTTTCAAAACTTTCAACCTAAACTCAAAATTAGCCATAGCTACACCGTTTCCAACAACCCTGTTTCGAAGAATACCCCGCATCGTTTTAGAACCTCCAAAGCCATCTTGAATATTTTTAGAATCAATATAGTAAGGCAATAAATAAAATGGTATATCACCAGTCAATTTTGTCTGATAGGCAAGCCGATAGGCAAATGTTAATCTTTCAGGTAGCAATGTAAAATACTGCCTGTGTAACATTAACATTGAAGCTACGCTGTTTTCATAGCCTAAAAAAGAAGGACCGTAGAACAAAAGAGCCTCAGTCCACATACCTTTATTGGGGTTTGGTTCATTATCTCTTGTATCAAATACAATTCCCGTCTTTAAAGAAGCATTACCCCCACCATCTTTTTCAGAATCTTTAATTACCCCCCATTCTGAATACAAGTTATAGAGGCTTGCATCGGTGGCAATATAATCTTCATCATTTGGATCCATTCCATTATTTATATTATCGATATCAACAGTAGCTATTTTTGTCCCTAAATAAGTTATCCCAGCTAACCATCTTAATTTTCTACCCATAATATTTCCTTGAAAGTCTGCTTTTAATTTTGTAACCTTTCTTTCATATCTATAAAAAAGACGAGAAATACCGTTAGGATCCGAATGGTCCTCATAATCCGAATTGTAGATTGAATTATAACCGTTAAACCCATAAAAGTCTAATGCTTTTTCAGTTAAGTAAGAAGCTTCTGCTGTAACTCTCATATTAGGAATTAGCCTTTCACTATCATACCTAAGTATATTGCTTCCATATCCTTTTGTAGAACGCGACCATTCAACATATAGAGAGTGATCATATGCAGGATACCTACTCCCATCTCCATAATGATAAAAGTTAGCTAATGCACCATACTGAAATCCTATATCAGAAGTGTATGCAACAACAGGTAACGCACCAAAACTAAATCCCTTTTTTACTTTTTTTTCAGTTTTGATAGTATCTTCCTGTGCAAATATCACTGTAGAAGATAAAATTAGTAAAATAAAAAGAAGAGTAATTTTTTTCATATTATAAGTTTTAGATTAGCATAGATTTACAAATCTAACAAAATATTGAAATAATAACATATTTAGCTAAAAAAAATATAAATTTGAATTCATAATTTTAACCTATTCACTAATTTAAAAAAAAGAAAATGAAAAAAGTCTTAAAAATAATTTTATACCTTTTCATTCTTATTATCCTGATATTTGCAGGATTAATTATTACAGCAATTGTAACAGATTATGAACCTACTGAAACTGTTGAGATATTCAAAGCGGGAGATTCTAACATGGTTCCAGATACATTAGAATTTAATATTGTTAACTGGAACATTGGTTATTGCGGCTTAGATGCTTCCATGGATTTCTTTTATGATGGCGGAACTCATGTAAGGCCTCCTGAAGAAAATGTCAAAAAGAACTTGAGTACTGTAATAGATTATCTTAAAAATCAGGAAAATACCGATTTCTTTCTATTACAGGAAGTTGATAAAAAATCAAAACGAAGCTACAAAATAAATCAGTACGATAGTCTGCAGAATACATTTTCAGACTACCATGCCTCCTTCGGTAAAAATTACGATGTTTTCTTTGTCCCTACCCCACCAGCGGAGCCTTATGGTAAAGTGGTTTCCGGGTTAATGACTTTGAGTAAATATGCTCCATCTGAAGTTGTAAGACATCAGTTTCCTGGAAATTATGGTTTTCCTAAAGGATTATTTATGCTTGACAGATGCTTTTTGGTTAGCAGAATTCCTGTTTCAAATGGTAAGCAGCTTTTAATGATCAATACACATAACTCAGCTTATGATGACGGTAGTTTAAAAGCAGGTCAAATGACTTATCTAAAAGAATTTTTGCTGGCTGAATATGAACTGGGAAATTATATCGTGGTTGGTGGTGACTGGAACCAATGCCCACCTAATATAGATACAACATTTGCAGATTTTCGTTTTGACACACAAGACTTTAGTCGTATTGATAAAGACTACCTACCATCTGATTGGAAATGGGTTTTTAGTAACAAAATTCCAACAAACAGAAGGGTAGCAACACCCTATGACAAAAACACCTCGGTAACCACTGTAATCGATTTTTTCTTAATCTCACCTAATGTTGAAAATATTGCTATTGAAAACATAAACCTTGAGTTTGAGAACTCTGATCACCAACCGGTTAAAGCAAGTTTTAAACTAACAAAAGTTCATCCATAAAGTAATACTTATTTTATTAATGTAAATTGGTCGCCGTATTTGTTTTGTTTTGTTGCTGGTAGCTGGTTACTGGTTGTTTTGTTCTAAATTTTAACTATTTGCAAAAAATAACCAGTACTGAGAAACCAGTAACTGAAAAACAATAGAAAAGCAATTTCTAAATTCGTAAATTTAACTTTATGATACGCAAATAAAATAAATTATAAGATGAAAACAATTGGTCTTTTGGGAGGGATGACATGGCATTCCACCCTTGAATATTACCGCCTTTTTAACGAATTAGTTAATAAGAAAAGAGGGGGTGAAAATGCTGCAAAAGTATTGATTTACAGCTTTAATTTTCATGATTTAAGAACCTGGCAACTGGAAAACACAGAGTTTTTAGCTGAACAATTGGCATTACAGGCAAAAAATCTTGAAAAAGCAGGTGCTGATATTATTTTAATTGGCGCAAATACCATGCATGAATATTATCAGATAGTACAAAATGTATTGTCAATTCCGATTTTGCATATTGGTGATGCTGTTGGGAGAACAATTAAACAAAATAAGCTAAAAAAAGTAGCATTATTAGGCACAAAATATACCATGCAGGGTGATTTTTATAAAAATAAGCTTGCTGAATTTGATATTGAAACAATTACACCTTCAAATGAAGAACAAATAATTATAAATGATATTATTTACAGTGAATTAGTAAAAGGTCAAATAATAGAAAACTCAAAAAAAGAATATCTAAAAATTATAAACAGGATGAAAGAATCCGAAAATATTGAAGGTGTTATATTAGGATGTACTGAAATTCCTTTATTAATAAAACCTGTAGATACAGAATTAAAAACATTTAATACTACTGAAATTCATGCTCTTAGTGCTATTGAATTTGTTTTAAATGATAATTAATCTGAAAAATTATCTAAACTATTTTATAGATAAATAAAAAGTTTTATATTTGCACCCGCAAAATGATAGCGATATCACTTTTTGTTAAAACAAATAATGGCGAGGTAGCTCAGCTGGTTAGAGCGTCCCGATTGATATCGGGAAGGTCGGAGTCCAAGCCAATAAAAAATATAACCAGAAAAAAATATGGCGAGGTAGCTCAGCTGGTTAGAGCGCGTGATTCATAATCACGAGGTCGGGCGTTCAAGTCGCCCTCTCGCTACTTAAAAATCAAAGACTTACAGTAATGTAGGTCTTTTTTATTTTTAGGATTTGCATACATTTTGCACACGTTTACAATCTTTAAAACTGTCATATCCTAATTAACAGTAAAGCTTTACTTAAATCCTTTGCGATACTCTGTGGGTGTTTTACCCATTATTTTTTTAAAATAATGGTTGAAATTTGCCAAATTATTATATCCGCTCTCATAACAAATCTGGGTAATTTGCTTATCCGTTTCAGCAAGCATCTTTGCAGCTATACCAATACGTACTTTTTTCACGTATTGCATAAAAGGTAATTTGGTTTTTTTCTTAAAATAACGACAGAATGACCCGGGAGCCATGTGAACAAGTTCAGCAGCATGTTTCAATGCTATTCCCTCCTGAATGTTTTGGAAAACATATTCATAAACTTTGTTTATCTGATCTAAATCTTTATCAAAAGTTGCCGTATAATAAGAAGTTAGTGACAAGTTATCATAATCTTCAATCTTTAACAAAAGGTTAAAAACCTTTAATAATTCTATATAAGCCTCCAATCCCTGAAGCTGCACTAATTTTTCAAGTTTGGATGCTATTTTTTTTACAGTCTTTCCTTTAAAATGAATTCCCGTACTGGCATTATTAAGCAACTGTTTGACATTTTCCAGCTCTGGTACGTTAAAAAAATCCGAACTAATGATATTTTCATAAAAATGGGTAACTATACAAGTAGATGGTGTGCCTTTTCCAGCTTCCAGAACTTGCCAGTTATGGGGGATATTAGGCCCCAAAAGAACTAAATCGCCCTTTTCATAACTTGAAATATGATTACCAATAATTCGTTTACCGGAACCTGAAAGCACCAAATTTAGTTCGAAATTCTTATGAGAATGAATCTTTTCAGAACTATCGCCCATATGCACTTTTCGCGAAATGAATGAATGCTTATTCGGGACAAATATTTTTTCAAAGACAAATTCCATGTGTAATTATTAACTTATTGAAGCAAAACTATAAAATATTAATGATAAAAAGGTTAAAAAACCATGTATGTTTAATAAATTATCAGAAGTATAAAATATAAACATGTTATTATTTTGTATCATAAATTGAGTATTTAATCTGTCAATGAAAATTGTAATAGAATAATTAATAGAAATTTATGATACTTAAAGGAATTATACCCCCTGTAATCACACCTCTTCTTAATAATGACAAGCTTGATGTAAAAGGTTTGGAAAATCTAATAGAACATTTGATTGCAGGTGGTGTTCATGGATTATTTTTACTTGGGACTAATGGCGAAGCTACAAGTTTAAATTATGAACTGAGAAAAGAATTAATTGAAAAAGCATGTAAAGTTATAAACAAAAGGGTTCCGGTTTTTGTTGGGATAACAGATACTTCTTTTACAGGATCTGTTGAAATCGCTGAATTTGCCAAAAGTGTGGGTGTTGATGCTGTAGTGGTTGCGCCGCCTTATTATATGCCTATATCCCAGGAAGAAATGATGGTATATCTTGAAAATTTAAGTGCGGCATTGCCATTACCTTTTGTAATCTATAATATGCCAAGCTGTACCAAAATGCACCTTTCAATTGAAACGGTAAAAAAAGCAAAAGAATTAGGTGCTTTAGGTATTAAAGACAGTTCTGGTGATATGTTTTATTTATATTCGCTTATTGAAGAGTTTAAGGGCTCACCGGAATTTTCGATAATGGCAGGTACTGAATTATATTTACCTGATGCAATTATGCATGGCGGGCATGGAGCAATTGCTGGTGGTGCAAATGTATTTCCCCGGTTATTTGTTGATCTATATAAAGCATCGGTAAAAAAAGACCTTGCTGAAATTGACCGCTTACGAAAAATAGTTGTTAAACTATACGATACAATATATAATGTAGGAAATTCACCGATGAAAATTACAAAAGGAACAAAATGTTCATTATCTGTAATGGGAATATGTAATGGCTACATGGCTCATCCGCTTCGCGAGTTTTCGGGACATGAACGTGAATTGATTAAACAATATCTTGAAGAATTTAATTAATTAAGTAAGTGAGTATGAATTATAATTTAGGAGTTATTGATACAAGTATCCTTATCTTGTACGCAGTTGTACTTGTAGGAATGGGTATATATTTTTTCAGAAAAAGTAAAACTTCCGAGCAATTTATGGTTGCAGGGAGAGGGATTCCTGCATGGGCTGCCGGTATTGCTGTAATGAGTGCATATACCAGTAGTATTTCATATATTGCCGTTCCCGGAAAAGCCTTTGATTCAAATTGGCACCCTCTTATTTTTGCTCTTTCAACACTTCCTGTTGCATGGTTTGTTACCAAATATGTAATACCCCACTACCGAAAAAAGAAAATTATTTCAGTTTATAATTATCTGGAAGAGAAAATTGGTGCCTGGGCAAGGGTATATGCATCATTTTCTTTCGTACTGTTCATGGTAGGCCGCACTGCTGTCATCCTTTATTTATCTTCATTGTTATTAACATCCTTTATCGATATGGATATTAGGATGCTAATAGTAATAATAGGTGTTGTAACAATTATATATACTTTAATGGGCGGGATGGAAGCCGTTATTTGGACTGATGTTATGCAATCGGTTATCATGATTGGGGGCTTACTGTTCAGCGCTTTTCTTTTAACAAAAGAAGTTTTTTCAGAACCTGATTTTTTGATACAGAAAGCTTTTGATGCAAATAAATTTAGCCTGGGTGAAAGTTCATTTTCATTAAGCAGCAGGACAATCTGGGTAATGATAATTTATGGTGTAACAGAAAATATCAGGAACCTTATTGCCGACCAAAACTACACTCAAAAATATTCTTCAACAGCCACAGAAAAAGAAGCGAAAAAATCGGTATGGGTAGCCATGCTCATTTATTTGCCTCTTACAGCTATGTTCCTTTATATTGGTACAACTCTTTTTGCCTTTTATTCAAGCCCTGACAATATTCTTGCTGAAACTGTAACCAAAGGCGATCAGGTTTTTCCTTACTTTATTGCGATGGAATTACCTGTAGGGTTAAAAGGGCTAATAATTGCAGCGATACTTGCTGCATCAATGAGCACTATTGATTCCGCATTAAACAGTTCAGCAACAGTGCTATTTGTCGACTATTATAAGAAATATTTCAGACCAAACGCATCTGAAAGAAATAATCTTAATTTTTTACGCTATACAACTGTAGTTTGGGGGATATTGGGAATTGCTTTTGCTTTGTTAATGATAAATGCGAAAAGTGCCCTTGATGTATGGTGGCAAATATCAGGAATTTTCGGAGGTGGAATTTTAGGTTTATTCTTATTGGCTGTATTTAATGTAAAAGTTAGTAATACCCAAGGGATAATTTCAACTGTTTTCAGTGTAATAATAATTGTTTGGGGAACCTTTTTGAGAGAACTGCCCGATAATTTAAAATGGCTCGAATGTACATTTGACCCAATTATTGTTGGTGCTATGGGAACGGCAGGTTTAGTATTGCTTGCAATAATTTTTGTGCTGGTAAACAAAAGAAAGAATATGAATGGATAATAGTGAGAGATCAAGATCCTGATTAGCAATACAAACTCCTTAATTGAAGTACATTATAATCAATTATTACCCAATAACTTAAACTTAAAAATGTGAAAAAACCTGGATTAATGATATTATCTGTGTTGTTGTCATTAAGTATTGCTGCACAATCAATTGATGAAAAGAATAGGCTTGTATACAGTATTAATGAACTGGAAACCGGAAATTTTTTACAAGATTTCATGATGATTGGCCCCTTCCCTAACCCTTTGCCTGATGGAGTAAAAAATTACTTTCACCTTGATCACACATGCCTGGGTTTTTCAAAAGATTATCTTATAAATGCAGGAGGAGAAAAGGAGGTACATCCATTTATTGGGCAAACAGTTGAATATGAACCCGGAAAATCATTAAAATGGGAAAAAGAACATTCGTCAAACAACGAAGTTGATTTAAAAAGAATATTTACACCAAACGAAAAAGTTGTTTGCTATGCTGCTATTTGGATAGAAAGCGATAAGGAACAGGAAAAAATTTTTGGAATAGGTTCAAACGATGGTATTAAAGCTTGGTTTAACGGTAAAATGATATTAAAAGTACATAAACCAAGAACCGTAAATATAGATGATGAGTATTTAAAGCTAAATTTTAAAAAAGGCTTAAATCTTCTTTTATTAAAAATAGAACAAGGCTTTGGCGGATGGGGGTTTGTGCTTCGCCCGGTTGATAACAAAACA
>JBDLJL010000002.1:0-82890 GCA_039714415.1 Bacteroidota bacterium | reverse complement strand
GAGGCGCTGCTGACGGACTTGGAACCTACAAAGTTGATGCAAGCAATAACGTAAGTAGAGTTGCCGACTGGTATATGACTAATCCTGCTGTTAATGGAGATAAACTTAATTTTATAGAATATGAGTACAATGGCGATCAACCAATTCTAGAATGGGATGGAATAAATGACCCTGAAACACTACCGTACCAAACTGACAATTACCAAACAACTGGTGCATTTTGTAAATTGGGAGATAAATTTATTGTAACAGCTAAACACAAAACTGCAGGTGTTGGGAAAGAGTTATACTTATATGATCCTACCGATGCTAGTGGTCCACAATTATTATTAGATATTAACCTTACAGGTGATGGAAATCCTGATGATTTTATTGTAGTTGGCGATAAAGTATTCTTTAAATCAACCCAATCATTTTTTGATTGGACTCATGTTCCAAAGTTTTGGTCTGAGAGTGATCTTTATGAAACTGATGGTACTATTACAGGTACTGTAAAGGTTGAAACTGTTAATTCAGCTATTGATAAGCTAAACATGGATATTTTGGGTGAGCTAAATGGTAAATTACTTTTATCAGCTTCTGTTGACGGAGATGCAGAATTATGCTCTTATGACCCTGTTGCCGGAACTTTTACAACTTTATCTGATATACCTTCAAATGGAGCAGCTTCAACAGGCATGTTTTTTGATACAAATAATATACTTGATGGTTGGATCTACTATGGTGGAGGTCATCTTCCTACAGGAGCAATCTATGCCGACAGATACCTGTATAGAACAAACGGTACTGACGTAGAGCTGTTAGACACAGTTGCATCAGCAGTATCTGAAGTGGCTATATATAATAGTAAAGTTTATTTTAAAGCACTAATGCCTGGTGTATCAAAATTAGCTGATGGTACTTTAGGTACGAGTGGTTTTGAGTTAATGGTTTATGATCCCAACTCATTAATTTCTAACAATGCATTTCTTGCAGATCTCACGATTGCCGCAACTACAATCGATGGTTTCGATAAATACAATACAAAGTATGAGATGGCTCTGCCAGAAGGAACACCAGCTCCTGAAATTAGTGGTGTTGCAGAAGATGCAGCTAATGCAACGCTTGCAATTACTCAGGCATCATTCCCAGGGACTGCAACAATTGTTGTTACTGCTGAAGATGGAACAACTTCAAATACTTATACAGTTGAATTCAGGATTGCATCAACAGTTTCTTCATTATCAGATTTAACTATAGATGGTACTCAGGTTGACGGTTTTAGTACAGAAACATTAATATACAACGTTGTATTACCAGCAGACCATTCAGCTGATTTAATTCCTGCTGTTGTTGGTACAGCAACTGATGAAAATGCAACAGTAGCTGTAACTGACCCTGCTGCAATTCCGGGTACAACAACAATTGTTGTTACTGCTGAAGATGGAACAACTACATCAACTTATACTATTAATTTTACAATAGCTCCTCCTTCAACAGTTTCTTCATTATCAGATCTAACAATCGATGGTGTTCAGGTTGACGGTTTTAGTACAGAAACATTAATATACAACGTTGTATTACCAGCAGACCATTCAGCTGATTTAATTCCGGTTGTTGTTGGTACAGCAACTGATGAAAATGCATCTGTAGAAGTAACCAATCCTGATGCAATTCCAGGTACAACAACAATTGTTGTTACTGCTGAAGATGGAACAACTGAAACAACTTATACTATTGAATTCAGGGCTGCTTCAACAGTTTCTTCATTATCAGATTTAACAATAGATGATGTTCAGGTTGACGATTTTGATGCAGCTACATTAACATACTTTGTTGATCTCCCATCTGGACATTCAACAGATTTAATTCCAGTTGTTGTTGGTATTCCAACTGATGAAAATGCAACAGTTGTTGTAAACAATCCTGATGCAATTCCAGATATAACAACAGTTGTTGTTACTGCTGAAGATGGAACAACTGAAACAACTTATTCAATTGTATTCACAATAGCTCCTACGGCTGTTTATGAACTTGAGAGCAACTCTAACTTTAAAGTTTATCCGACAGTAAGCAATAAGCATTTTAATGTAGAACTTGGACAAAAAGGTGGTTCTGTTAAGGTGTTTAATACGTTAGGAGAAATGGTTCTGAGTAAAACGTTTTATAATTCAGAAGCCCAAATTAATATTGAACAAAATGGCATGTATTTGATGTTAATTTCAAATGGTACAAAAAAAGCTACTTTCAAAATATTTAAGAACTAAACATAAGTTAATTTAATAATTAAAAGAGACCACCTATATAAGGTTGTCTCTTTTTTTTGTGTGCCGGGCATGGGCTATAGCCAACAGCCTTGTTTCGGGTATAAAAATTGCAATTACATCTCAAGTTGTCAATCTATCTATTTATAAATATGGGATGGTAAGATGTAATTTTTAGAAAAGAAAATACTATTATGATAACAAAATACGCTAAAAAAGTTTTTTTTAACCCTTTAAACTAATTTTCGTAATTTTGCTTCTTGTTTGCATAAACATAGTAAACTATTAGAATAGAAAATGAAATAGAAAAAACCGGAAATGGGGAAATTGCATAAAAAGAATGATAATAACCCGCTTAAAGATCCTAATGTTTTTGAGGCTTTCTTTAATGAATTCTTCCCATCCTTAACCATATTTGCCAATCGCTTTTTGAATGATGTTGATCAGGCACACGATATCGTCCAGGAATCATTTATTGCCGTTTGGGAAAAAAAACCTAAACTTAGTTCTGTTGTTGATCTCCGTTATTATTTATATGCAGTTATCCGAAACAAGTGTGTAAGCTACATAAGGCATCAAAAAGTTAAGACAAATTTCCAAGAGTCGTTTATGCAGGAACAAGATGTGTACTTTTTTGATAGTGCATTGATTGAGCAGGAAGTATTCCTTTTGCTTAATAAAGCGATTAAAGAATTAGCACCTCAAACACAAAAAATTATTAACTTATCATTGCAAGGCTATAGTAATAATGAAATTTCAGAGGATTTAGATATATCTATAAATACAACTAAAACCTTAAAAAAGAGAGCCTATAAAAAGTTAAGACAACAGTTAAAGTACTACTTTTATATATTCCTTTATATAAGTAACCTTCTCTAATTCTTTTACTAATGTCACCCTTTTTAAGGAGTAATACGATATTATAATAGTTAGGAGCTATTAAATTAAACATATTAATAAATGAAAAAGGATAATAAGAAAAATGCAAAAAGATAATAAAAAAATAATAAATCAATTTGCGAAACTGCAGGACGAAAGCATTTCTCAGGAAGAAATGGATAATTTATCAGAATGGGCTAATAAGCATTATACTAACAAGGCACTTCTTGATAAAATGCAAGATCCTGATGCTTACAAAAAATGGCTAAAAGAATTAGAGATCATCAATAAGGAGTCAGCATGGATGCATATTAATAAAGTAGTAAAGCCACAAGAAAAAAGAAAAATCTATTTGACCCTACTTCCTTATGCAGCTACCGTATTATTAGCATTATTGCTCAGTTCTTTAGTTTATTATACGGTATTTTATAAGCATACAATTGAGCAGATTGCTGTTGAATCAGAAACTATACCTACACGTAAAGCTGAATTAAAGTTAAGCAATGGTAATATTGTTCTATTAGGGAGCGATGTAGGAAGAATAAAAGAAAATGATGGTTCTTTTATAAATAAAGACTCTTTGGTAGTTTCATACATAGCTGATAACAATACAATTGAAAAGCAAACACTAATAAATGAGATTAATGTACTAAGAGGCAATGAGTATCAATTGCAACTTTCAGATGGTACTAAAGTTTGGATAAATTCAATGTCATCTGTTAAATTTCCTGTTCAGTTTACCGGGTCAACACGAGAAGTGGAAATTAACGGAGAAGTTTATTTCGAGGTTAAACATAATGCGTCCAAGCCATTTATAGTACATACCCCGGAATATGACATAACAGTATTGGGTACTGCTTTTAATGTAAGTTGTTATAACGATGATGCCACTTTGCATACCACCTTATTGGAAGGAAAAGTCAGAATTAAACATAACAATGAAAGTAAAGAAACAATAGAGTTAGTACCCGATCAACAATATGTATATGATAAGACTTATCATAAAGGCAAGCTTAAAAACGTGTATGCTTCAGACTATGTATCATGGGTTAACGGGTATGTGCAATTTGAAGATGAAACACTGGGGCAAATCTTCCGAGAATTAGAGAGATGGTATGATATTGAGGTGCATTTTGAAAATGAGCAGCTAAAGTCAGAGTGTTATACCGGGTTATTGCCACGATATGAGAAAGTTGATATTATTTTAAATATGATGGAAAGAGTAAGTAATGTGAATTTTGAAATTAATGATAAAAAAATAATAATAAAATGAAACATATTATAGTATTACTGTTCTTAATAGGCTTTCAGTTTTCATCGTTTCTGTTTGGACAGCAAAAAGTAACACTTCAACTTAACGATGCAACACTCACACAGTGTCTTAAGGCTATTGAAAAACAAACAAATCTTGGTTTTTTATATAGCGGCAAGGAGTTGAGTGCTGTTGATAACATAGATATAAACGTGTCAGAAAAAAATGTTGAAGATGTATTAAAAACATTACTTAATTCAAACGGGTTTACTTTTAAAATAGAGAATAATACAATCCTTATTAAAAAAGCACCCGAAAAAAATACTCAGCAACCTAATCAAAAAAGAACTATAAGAGGTTATGTTTATGATGAACAAGGAAAACCATTACCTTTTGTTAATATTTGGTCAAAAGAATACAAGTTTGGAACTAGTTCAAATGATGTCGGTTATTTTATTATTGAGGTGCCCAAAGATGCTGACATATTAGTATTGTCATTTATAGGATATAAAAAGCAAGAAGTTAAGATTAAAAATAAATTCCTGCTTAAGATAACATTATATGAAGAAACAACCATGCTTGACGATGTGGTGGCCGTAGGTTACCAGATTGTTGAGCGACGCGATTTGGTTGGGGCGACTACAGTAGTTAAAATGAAAGATATTAGAAACATAGCCGTTAATACTATTGATGAGATGTTACAGGGACAAGTTGCAGGAATGATAATAACCAGACCTTCTGGAAGAGTTACGTCATCACCCAAAATTAAAATTAGAGGAACGTCTACTATTTTGGGAAACACCGAGCCACTATGGGTAGTTGATGGTATTATTCAACCTGATTTTGTTGATTTGGATATATCATCAGAATTGGGTGATTTGGAAAATATAATAGGTAACCAGGTATCGTGGTTAAACCCTGATGATATTGAATCGGTAACAGTCTTAAAAGATGCTTCAGCAACAGCTGTATACGGCTCAAAAGCTTCAAATGGAGTAGTCATAGTTACTACAAAAAGAGGAAAAAAGGGTGAAATGTCAATCAATTACAGTTCAAATTTTTCATTTAGAAGTGCTCCCAACTACGGCATGTATAATATGATGAACTCTCAAGAGCGTATTGATATTAGTAAAGATGCTTTTAATGAAGGTGTTCTTTATCGTGTTGTACCACTGAAACAACCATATACTTACGAAGGGCTAATGAGAATGTACCTGGATAAGGATATAACCATGGATTACTTTAAAGAGCAACTAACATATTTGGAAACTGTTAACACAAATTGGTTTGAAGAGCTTACACAAAACTCATTAAGTCAGAGCCATAACCTATCCCTATCGGGAGGAAGTAAAACTGTGAAGTATATTTCATCTTTTTCATTTGCAAATGACCAGGGAGTTGAAATAGGTGATGCTGCAAAGCGTATTACAGGACGTTTACGTGTAGATATTGATCCATCAGAAAAATTAAAGGTCAGCTTTAACGTTGCCGGTTCGTCAAATAATAACAGTGGCTTTGGAATCGGGGTAAACCCACGCACTTATGCTCTTAACACCAGTAGGGCTATACCATTTTATGAACAAAATGGGGATCAGGTTTATTACCAAGAACGATCATATTATCGTTATAACGGAAACACTCAAGAATATGGATTGGGTTATAATATTATAAATGAACGTGATAATGGCTACTCTACGGCACAATCAGTACGTTTAAATACATCATTGAACTTGAGATGGCAAATCAGTGATATGTTTAGATATGAGATTGTCGGAGGTTATTCGCTAAATAATAGAAGTACAGAGAATTATGCAGGAGAGGAGACCTTTTTTGTAGCTAACAGATACAGAGGATATTTATATGGAGAATACCTGCCGGGTAGTCCCGAATATCAAGCAGCTATTTTACCACATGGAGGTGTAATGCAAACTACAGTAGGAGATCAGTCATCATATAATATTCAAAATAAATTACTATTTAGTCATCCTATAAATGATATGCACCGTATTAATGCCATGCTTGGTCACGAGGTGCGTTCTACTGAAAATTTTGAAGAGGGTAATATGATATGGGGATATTTACCCGGACGTGGTCAAATATTAGTTCGCCCTGCGCTTCCTGACGAGTTAGTTCCTTTAAATTCATCAACAAGTTATGAAGGGTTTGGTATACTTGACGATCTTTATAATAAAAGATGGAAACGAAATCAACAAACCCAAAATTTTATTTCACTATTTGCAACATTAGCTTATTCATATAACGACAAGTATACTATGAATGCCAATGTACGTACAGATGAATCTAATCGTTTTGGTCAAGATGTCAACAATCGTTTTGACCCCACATGGTCTGTTGGGTTTGCATGGTCAATGCATGAGGAGAACTTCATTAAAGATAAGCTGGATTGGCTTAATCAGGCCAAGTGGCGCTTTTCTTATGGGATGCAAGGAAATGTACTCACAAATAGAAGTCCTGAGATGATAACAAATTCAGGTTCTTTTAATCCGGTATATGGACAATATCAATCTAATATTATACAATTGCCAAATCCATATCTTAATTGGGAAAAAACAAAAAGTTGGAATATTGGTTTGGATTTACGCTTATTTAAGAAGTTTACAACATCACTGGAGTATTACGGACGAAGATCTTCGGTTATAGCTTTACAACAAGTGGCTCAGTACAATGGTCTGGATGCCTTAGCTATTAACGGAGCAGAAATAACAAATCAGGGATACGAGGTAACAGTCTCTTTTCAACCAGTTAGTACTAAAAACTGGTATTGGAACATTAGTATAAATACAGGTATGAACATAAATAAATCACAGTATTCTTATGTGCCTGAAAATATGAAAAGAGCTTCTGTATATGTAAGTGGATCAAACCAATATGTATTAAAAGAAGGTTATGACTTATCTAGTTTTTGGTCATACTCTTATGTAGGGTTAAATCCGGAAACCGGTTATCCTATGTTTGATTTGAACCCATATAACGATGAAAAAATTAATGCATTGGAAGTAGATCCCAATACAGGTAATTACATGTCTTCCGACAAGAGCATTGATCCCACAGATTTCCTAATCTATTCAGGTAAAAAAGAACCCGGTTTTGCAGGTGGAATATCAAGTTCTTTAAGGTTTAAGAGTTTAACATTAGCAACACATTTGTCGGCTCAGCTTGGACATAAAATGCGTTTACCAAATCCTTATGTTCCTATGTTAAACGGTATTATGCCGGAACCAACTACTAACTTAGATAAAGAACTTACTGAACGTTGGCAGCAGCCCGGCGATGAATTAAATACCACTATCCCAGGACTTCCCACAAACGGAGTTATTTTACCAAATATGCCATATGGAGGAAGTCCGGATCACACCGAATTTGCAATGTGGGGTTTTTCTGATATCAGAGTAGTAGATGCATCATTTATACGACTTAATAACTTATCATTAACTTGGAATGTACCCAAAGAAATATATAAAAAAGCAGGATTTGAAAACATGTCGCTTAGTACTGCTGCAAGTAACCTGTTTGTAATAGCTAGTAAAGATTTAGAAGGTTTTGACCCTGAATCAGGTAGCAGATCGGTAAGGCCTAAGACTTATTCATTAAGTTTAAAAATTGGATTTTAATAATTTAAAAGTATGAAGAATATAATAATATTAGCTTTTTTAATCATAACAATATTTACAGGTTGTGAGAAATTTTTGGAGCCTCAATCAGAATCAGAAATTGTACCTGACAAAATTGAATCGTTAAACGAGTTATTGTTGGGCGAAGCATATCCTAGAAACTCAGGAAATATACTTTTTGAAACTGTTCTAAGTGTTTTATCTGATGATATAGAGTACGTGGCTTACGTTTCAGAAGAGAACCTGCCACAATCAAACCTGCAAGAGTGTACATTTGCCGCTTATAGTTGGCAACCCGATATGTTTACAACCTTTTGGATGGCAGAATACTTTAGCGAAACATATTACAACTCATGGAAAAATTTGTATCGTGGTATAATGGGATGTAATGCTGTACTTGATTATGTTGATAAAGTGTCGGGTACACAAAAAGAAAAAAATAATGTACTAGGACAAGCTTTAGCTCTCAGGGGGTTTTATTATTTCCACTTGGTAAATACATATGGACAACCCTACAATTATAATAAAAAAGCATTGGGAGTTCCACTGAAACTGAATAGTGACCTTGATATTGATGCTCAACCACGCAATACAGTAGGGCAAGTGTATGAAAGTATCTTGTCTGATTTGAAAGAGGCTGAAAAGGTAATACTCCTAAATGATGAAGCAGACCAATGGAAACCTGATTATAGAATTAGCCTGCCAATGGTACAGCTTTTATTGTCGCGCATATATTTATATATTGAAGATTGGAATAATGCAGCAATTTATGCTGAGAAAGTAATTAGTAACAGTAATTTCTCATTATTTAACCTAAATAATGTACCAGAACCTACTGATTTTGAACCATATTATAATTTTAACGATTATTATAATAATAGTGAAGTAATATGGTTATATGGACAAAATAAGGATGCCTTTTATTTATCATGGTATCAGAGTCTTACCACTGCAACGGCAGTTTCTGGTGATGATAAGGCACTATATAAAGTTTCCGATAATCTAACGGCATTGTATAATGTTAACGACCTTAGGTCTAATTTATATATGATATCTGATTATCCGGGAGAAAGATATAAAGTCCCAATGGGTAAAATTGAGGTGAACGAATTCAGATCGCCATCAAATGAAGGATTTTCACGTAGTTTCCGTTTGTCAGAAGCTTATCTGAATGCAGCAGAAGCCTATGCTATGTTAAACAATAGCGGTAAAACTTTACAGCTAATTAACGAGTTACAAAGCAATCGTTTTGTAAACAGTACTTTTATACCTTTAACAGGTTTATCTTCCGAAGAATTATTACAGGCTGTGAGAGACGAACGCCGTCGTGAACTATGTTTTGAAGGCCACCGTTGGTTTGATTTAAGACGTTATGGAATGCCTTCAATAAACCATAAGTGGTATGATGAAAACGGAGTAATTACATATACCTTACAAAAAAATGATAATGGTTATACTTTACCAATTCCTGACGAAGCATTATTGAAAAATACGGAACTGGTTCAAAATCCCTTAGCATCAATAAGGGGTGGCAATTAGTAAGTTTTATTTAGTTTAAACAAGTTTTATTATGAAATACATTATAATATTTATTTTCACAGTGATATTAGCTGTCATTGTTACATCATGCGGGTATGTAGAGGAGGATATAGTGCCATCAAATCAGTTAGATATAATATCGAGGTTCGATTTTCCTGAGGGAGATAACCCCTGGGACACAAAACTAATTGAGTTAAATAAAACATTTGAAGTAATACCCATCTACAAGTCGTATACAGAGGCTGATTTTAATAAAAAATGGACAGGTCTCAGTGGTACCATTTACACGTTTAATGAGATGAGTGATGAAATGGCTCCTGTTTATATTGATTTTTTAGTTGATGAGATATTTTACTACTATAATCCGGAAATTGCCAATAAGGTACTTCCTATGTATTTTTATATAGTTGATAATTTTCGTCAGGGTGCACAAGCTGAGCAAATTATGGCGTACCACAATTCTGGTTTCGACTTTTGGTATATAGCTTATTATTCTAATCAACCTAACTTCCCGCACAGTCTTTCCTATCCTGGTGGACTTGAGTATCCTTCAGATGTTGAGACTCTAGTGAAATGGCATAGTGGGAGCGAGCTAAGTGAAGATGAGCAGGAAGTTATCAGGGCCTGCCGTAATGCCGGAATATATATGTACATTGAAAAGAGCATTGACCGTGAACTAATAGAGGAGCCTGCAGGTTTTAAAAATGGAGTTGATTATACTACTAAAATAACGTACTCTGATAATGACCTTACTGACCCTGATAATTTTATGAACAGAGGGTTTGTTCACCGGGTAGAACCACGTACCATTATACGTCAAGATCTCAATATCTACTTATGGCATTTTAGGACACTGAGAAAACAGTATTCACTTTATAGTTTAGCAGTTCCTAATTTTGATTTTAAGTGCTATATCCGCATGGGCATGCGTTTTACAAAAGATGAATTTGAAGTGCAATACCCACCCGCAACATATCCCTTGATTAATCAGCGTTATAGTTTAGTGGTTAATCACATGAAAGATGCTTATGGCATTGATTTACCGAAAATTGCTGAGGGGATAAAATATTAAGAATCTCTAAAATGTTTAATTAAAATGAACAAAATAATAATATCATTATTACTATTAACAAGTGTTGCTGTTAAGGTTTATTCTCAACCTAAAAATAAGCAAAAAGACAGGATACCTGTAAATTGGGAATTTCAGGCTGCCGATGGTAAATATATTGGAGCTTCAATTGAAAAAGCCTATGAATATATTCAAGAGCAAGGGATTGAGAAGAAGAAAGAAATTGTAGTAGCTGTTATTGAAGGTGGTGTTGACCTTCAACATGAAGATATAAAAAATGTACTTTGGGTTAATGAAGATGAAATACCTGGTAATGGTATTGACGATGATAAAAATGGGTATATTGATGATGTTAATGGATGGAACTTCTTAGGTAATGTCAACGGAAAAAATTTGGTTAAATCGTCATTGGAAGCCGACCGGGAGTTTTTTCGTTTGATAAATGAATTTGAACAGTACGGAATTGACTCTACCCAAGTACCAATAAAACAAATGGATGAATACCTTTATTTCAGGTACAAGGTCATTAAAAATTCAAAAATAGGAAAGGCTTATGAAAGCAATGAAGCAATGAAATCCATAGTGGCTTATGCAGATACATTTACTATAGCCATGCAGCTTAAGTACAATACTGCAAAAACCAATTTTTCGTTTGATCAGTTTAATTCAATCTCACCTGCAGAAACTGAGTCTATTAATAAACTTAGAGCCTTCATTTATTACGCAATGGGCTTTGGGTTTAAAAAAAGGACTCACGGGGCTGATGCAAATTGGAACCACATGCTTGAAAGCCGTCAAAGATTAACAGAAAAAACACAAACATCATATGATAAATTGCTTGCAGAAGGATTGTATAATCGTGATATTATAGGTGACGATATTAACAATATTAAAGATAAGTATTATGGTAATAATAATATAGATGCAACACACACCGATCATGGTACTCATGTTGCAGGTATTATTGGAGCTGACCGCAATAATAAGCTCGGAATGAAAGGTGTTGCCGATGTAAAACTTATGAACATACGAGCAATACCTGAAGGTGATGAATATGACAAAGATGTAGCCCTTGCTATTCTGTACGCTGTTGATAATGGTGCTAATATTATTAATCTCAGTTTTGGTAAACCAATATCGACAAATAAAAAGTGGGTTGACAAAGCCCTAAAAAAGGCAGAAAAGAAAGGTGTTTTGATTGTTCATGCTGCTGGAAACAGTTATCAAAATATAGATGAAGACTATATCTACCCAGTAAAATATATTACAACTAAAAAAGTACTTACTAATTTCATTACAATTGGCTCTGTAAATGCTTATGGAAATCCTGCCATCACATCAAACTACGGAGCTACAGCAGTTGATGTATTTGCCCCTGGGGTTGACATATATTCAACTATAGTTGGCGACAATTATAAAAAGATGAACGGTACCAGTATGGCAGCCCCTGTAGTTACCGGCATTGCTGCTTTAGTTTGGTCGTATTTCCCCGATTTAAGTGTACAAGAACTTATAGAAGTGTTGCGTAAAGGTGTTACCAACATGACCGGAAAAGAAGTTGAGAAACCTAAAGATCCGAAGATGATGATACCACGCAAGAAAATTGCTTTTGAAGAAATTTGTAGCTGGAATGGAATAATTAATGCGTATAATGCAATAAAACTGGCGCATGAGTTACAGCAATAGAGTACAGTACTAAAAACAGAATACTCAGTTCTAAATACAAAAAAAAGAAAAATGAAGATACTAATTATTATAATCATTGCAATAGGTCTAAGTGCTTGCAATACAGAAAACAATGAATCGTATAAACAAATGCAGAAATATGAAAAGCGTTTCATTAGCGGAGATCGTGATACAGCCTTTCTAATAACTCTTCTTACAGAATTGGACAGTACTACTTACGAAGGAATTAAATTAAACCATGAACAAGTGGCTGATGCATATTTATGTACTTTCCCTGTTAAAGAGCGTTATGCCAATGACAACCTTAAAATGTTTATGCAATATATAAACGACTTTCAATTGAAATCTTATCAGGAACTAATAGCAAATTGGGAACTATTTAATGAGACTTCTGATACAGAACAATTAAGAGATAAAATTGAAACAGATGGTTTTAATTATGCCAAGGGATTTATTTTATCTTATACAAGTACATTGGAAGTGCCTGCAGGATATTCTTTTAAAGAAGTACAAGATGCTTTTAGCACAATAAAAGTTGATAACCTGGATAAAAAAATCAAAATATTGCAAATGTTGCAACATGCTACCAACTTAGATATAACTGCTATGATTGATATTATTGAAAATGATTTTATCAACGCGAACTATTTCCCCAAATCATTTAGCTATATAATTATATATTCAGGGTGTCAAAGATTAATTCTCGATTTAAGTACTAAAGACCAATGTGCACGCATGATAGATCTACTATCGTCGGGAAATAAATCGCAATACAAAAGAATGTTATTTGATTTAGAAGGCAAAAAAATGTATTTAGAGTATTATGAAAAAAACAAATAGAACTATGGTACAGTGGTGGAGATACACATTTGTAATTATGTGTTTGGCTGTATTTAGCAATGCCGGTTATGCGCAATCGTACCATGTTGAAATACCATATAAAGATTTACGAGGGAAAATTATTATTCCGGCAAAGGTCGGGAATTACAATGGCAACTTTATTCTTGATACAGGTTCTGAAGTAACATTAATAACTTCAGAATTAGCCAATAAATTGGACAACACAAAAACCGATGTGAGTTATGCAAAAGATGCTACAGGTCGCAAATCAAGTTTCGATAAGATGATAGTCCCTTCTGTTAGTCTTGGACCTAATGAACTTCTTAAGTTTAATGAATTATCTGCTTTGATATTAGAGGCCGGCTCACCATTCGAATGTTATGGAGTTGATGGAATTATTGGTAATGATATTCTAAAACATAGTGTTCTTAGAATAGATTCGCGTAAAAAAATAGTGATATTAACCAATAGCATAGATAGTTTCTCTATTTTATCTCGTAATCGCAAAGAGATACTACACAAAAGATTACCTCTTATACAGGTTGGATTAAACAGGATAGAGATGGATGATGTAGTGTTTGATTCAGGCTCAAACGGTTTTTATGAACTGTGCTCAGCAAGTTATAACAAAATAGGGTTTGACGATGTAATGTCGGTTATTGATACCGGTTTTGGAGCTTCATATATGGGTGTTGGTGGTATTGAAGATAAAAGTCATAAAACACGTTTGCAAATACCTTATTTAACCATAGGCACAGGTAAGTTCCTTAATGTTAGAACCATAACCACTACAGCTAGACGTTCACGACTTGGCACAAAAATATTGGAATATGGTATTGTAACCATCGATTATCCTAATGAGCTTTTTTATTACGAGTCATTTAATCAATCGCCTGTTGAAGTTGATGATAAAATATGGAATGCCGGAATATCAGTAAGTGATACCAATTTGGTGATTGGTGTTGTGTGGAGTAGTATAAAAGATCAACTAAAAGGTGGTGAGCAGGTTATAACTATCAACGGACAAGATGTTTCAGTTATTGACCCATGTAAAGCGATAACCAGTAAGATAGTTCAAATGGAAGGCGATAAGGCAAACATTACAATTAAAGACGCAGAAGGGAATATAAAAGAAATAGTGTTATTAAAAGAATAATGAGCCTATTGTTGAGGTTCATCATTAATATAAAAAAAAATATATGAAGAGTATAAAATATTCAATATTGGGAGTACTTGTTATTTTTAATCTGTCAGTTTTTGCACAGGTTGACAGTACAAAAGTTCTTGAGTTGATGTCTGCAAAATGGGAACCGTATAAAATGAATACAAGTTTAGTTTCTATTGAGTCTAACTACGAAACCATTAAAAAAGAGTTTGTAAACCAACAAACCGATGCTGATAAAATGGCTTTTGAGTTAAATGAACTGTTCTTTATTAAATCATTAAGCCGTCATATAAAACGTCAAGGTGAATTTAATGAAACAGACAAACCCATTTGCAACAAAATTCAGAAGCTTGACTTTAAAGCACCGATAGTTTCATTCTCAGTAAGCACAAAACCACTATCATTTGTCACAAAAGATTATTTCTTTTTAAAACATCTGTTGGCTGGCGAAGATTTTAGAAGTGCTACCGGTGGCGGAAAGATAAACACAAGCATGCTTCACTCTTTTAACGATTTGTACTATCAAGATCTTATGTATGTATATGAAGAGGGTAGCGAACAGTTGAAACAGGCTTATTTGCCTCAAATTGGCTTTGTATTCCGATTTTATGGCTACACTGAAGGATTAGATCCTATACTGCCATTGATTAAGGCTATGTCTCCTTCAGAATCAAGAGATGAATTAATACAAATATATGAAAAATACAATCATTTAAGAGTAGGTAAACCAGCACCCGATTTTAAATTACCCGATGACAGGGGTAATATACATACTTTGGCTGATTTTAAAGGTAAAGTATTAGTGATAGATGTATGGGCCACATGGTGTGCATGGTGCATTAAGAAAATGCCTAAATACCTTGAAGTATATAATAAATACAAGACACAAAGCGATATTGCATTTGTCAGTATATCTATTGACAAATTCAATGAATACTCACATTGGAAATACTCTCTCCCTCATTACAATATGATGGAACTAACCAACATGATTGCCAGTGAAGAAAAAACAGATTTTATTGAGAAATATAATATAACAGGAGCACCACGGTACATGGTTATTGGTAAAGATGGAAAAATTGTAAATGTTTATACTCCGGGACCGGGAGGGGCAGAGTTTGAAGATACAATTATTAAAGCTCTTGAGAAATAAAGTTAAAATCATAAATTAATATTATTAATAACTAAAACTATGAAAAAATTTTATTCAATTTTAATGTTTAGCCTTACAGTTTCTTTAAGTTTTGCACAAGTAGAACTGGTGAAAGATATTAGAAGCGGAGCAGAATCCACTCTTATTAGTGAGATGGCCGCCAATAATGAGAAAATTATTTTCAGGGGTAATAATTCTACTGACGGGGCTTACAATGTAGTTTTTGTAAGTGACGGAACAACTGATAACGTCCGTGAGGTTGAAATTAATACAGGAGGCCATAGTATGGCCGGTGCTTTTACTGTATTTAATAACGAAATATATTTTTGTGCTACAGATGGTACTACATATGGCATTTATCGAATTGACGAAACTACCGACACTGGTGTAAAGGCAGGCGATTTTGATTGGAAGATGCCGGTTGTACATGCAGGTATGGTTTATTTTATGGATAAACAGACAGATACAGATAATAAAGCTATCCATTCATGGGATGGAACAACCGAAACCACTCTGGCACATCAAGAGAATATAGCAGGAACAGGAAAATTTATCCCTTTTGGTGATAACTTTCTATTGTATGGCAAAATAACAGATGAAGATCCTGATAAAGGTATAGAGTTGTTATTACTAGATCCTTCAAGTGGAGTTACACGCTTAACAGATTTTAATTTTGATATGGATGACACACCTGATTCTGTAGATGCTAAAATTACTGAGTTTGTAACATTTGGTGATAAAGCATATTTTATTGCCTGGAATCAGTTTTGGGAAACTGATGGCACTAAAGAAAATACTCGTAGGGTAGATGTAGTTAATGATGAACTTAGCGGAAGTGATTATTTTGGCAATTTTTATGTATGGAATGATAAAATATACTGTAAGGGAAACAATGTTATCGGCGAAAGTCAATTATATGTATTTGACCCACAAGGAAACACATTCACAAGGATGACTGATTATCAAATAGATTATTGGGGTACAGGTACTATGGGATCTCATTTCCTGGATCCAAGAAACTTTATAGCAAATGGTGATTGTCTTTATTTTACAGGTCAGGATACTATTGTTGTTGATAATAAAACTCCAAGAAGGTTGTACCGAACCAATGGTGTTAATATTGAAAGAGTAACTGATGCAATAACAGATGTTGATCACTTGACACTTTTTGATGGTAATATTTACATGGAAGCAGATGATGGCACTACCGGCAGGGAATTATACGTTTATCATCCAACTGCTTATCCAATTGTTGATCCTAATACAGGTATTATTGAGCCGGCTTTTAAAGCTAATTCTATCACAGTATTTCCAAACCCATCCTACGGTTATATTAACCTAACAGGTTTAGAAACTAATGATGCTGCATACACTTTGTTCGACCTAACAGGTCGCAGCTGTGAAAAAGGTATGGTGATTAATAATATGATTAACTATAAAGTAAAATCAGGCACTTACATTTTACATGTTGGTGAAGGACGTAATGCTAAGATTATTAAGGTCATAGTAAAATAATATTCCTTAATGAGTTAGATCTAAAATTTTTACCACTATCATATATAAAAAATTAGATGAAACATCCATGATGGCAATTTTAACACACACAGCCTAGATTTTTCGGGGAGTATGATTATATGGGGTCATTTACTTTGGGTGTGCATGTTGTAGAATGTGGATGTTCCATCTGACAATTAAAAATAATTAAATATAAATGGATGAAAAAATGTTTTTTTCTAATAATATTTATCGTAGCCGTAGTTAGCGGTAATGCCCAGGAAACATTTAAATCACTTAATGAAAAGGGGCAGAAAGAGGTAGATAGCCAAAACTTTCAAAAGGCATTAGTGTATTACGATAAAGCCTTAGCTATTGGAAGCGAGGATAAATCAAAAGTTATTTGGACTGCATCAGTTTCAAGTATGTGTGCTACTCAATTAAAAGACGAAGAACTGGCAATGAAATACAATAACATTGCTATAAATAATGGATCTACCGATATTTTTTTAATCGATCAGCAATTGAAGTTAGCAAAAAAGTATAAAGATTATAAAACAACAGAACAAGTTCTATTAGCAGCAAGAAATATAGAAGGAAAATATGAAAAATATACAATAAAACTGCTTTACTTTTATTTCAACAATAAGAGATACCCAGAGACCATTGTCACAGCTGATGAAATACTGAGCCTTAAACCAGAGCATCCTAAATCTTTATACTTTAAAGGTGTAGCTCTGTCAAAAACAAAAAAGGAAGATGAAGCTTTAGAGCTGTTTAATAATATTCTAAGCCGGGAGCCCGACAATGCAAAAGTAAATATGCAAATCGGATTTATTTATTTCAACATGGCCTCAGCCGTATTTGATAGGGCTAATGAAAACTATAAACGTTTAGTAAAGCCAACACATGTCGATTATAAGAATTATAAACAAGAGATTAGGAAGACAATTCCGGATTATAAAGCTTGCATCCCTTACTTGGAGAAATATGGTGAAGGGGCTTTCAAAAAAAATGTAATAAATGCTATCAATTTATCAAAAAGTCGTTTAAAGCAAATGAAAGTGAAAAATTAAACCTCCCTCAAGATTTCCACCAAGCTTTTATAAGTATTTGGGATTATTTTTTTTACCTCATCAGTACTTTTCCACTTTACTTCGGTAATATCTTCTTCCGTTTGGGGGATAAGCTTTTCTTCTCCACTATATTTCATCAAAAACCAATGAGTAGTTTTAAACATATTTTTTTCTCTAAAAATATATGTATGGTATGTTTTCCCTATTTTCTTTTCTATAAATAAACCTGTAATACCACATTCTTCTTCTACCTCACGAATTGCCGCTTCCGATCTTTTTTCTCCCGTTTCAATTTTCCCTTTAGGCAAATCCCAAACTCCATTTCGTTTTATCATTAATACATGGCCATCATTGTTAAAAACTAAACCTCCTGCAGCATCAATAATTTTAAACTTTTTCTTCAGCTGTTTTAATACTTTTTTAGAACTTGTTGTTTGAACATGCAATATTAAAATTTTTGTATCTTTTCTGAATTCTTTTACCGCTTTGTAAAATGACTTTTTATTTTTGTAGCGAATAAATTTTTCATCGTTATTTTTATTGACAGATATTTTTTCTGAACTAATAACGATAATTCGGTCTTCAAAATAAACTTTATACATTTGATTATGAGTGATATTAAAAAATTAATAGCCAAAGAATTATTACAAATTAATGCAATAAAGCTTAACCCGGCAAATCCTTTTACCTGGGCTTCAGGTTGGAAATCGCCAATTTATTGCGATAACCGAAAAATTTTATCATTCCCAAAAACCCGTGAAATAGTAAAGAAAGCTTTTGCGGATATGGTAAAGGAAGAATTTGGTATGCCTGATGTTATTGCAGGAGTAGCAACTGGTGCAATCGCCCATGGAGTTTTAGTTGCTGAACTTTTAGACATCCCATTTGTATATGTCCGTGCTTCATCAAAAAAGCATGGCTTAACCAATATGATTGAAGGTGTTCTGGAAGCAAAACAAAATGTCGTTGTAATAGAAGACCTGGTTTCAACGGGTGGAAGTAGCCTAAAAGCTGTTGAAGCATTAAGGAAAGCCGGTGCAAATGTATTAGGTATGTTGGCTATTTTTAGCTATGGTTTCCAAGTGGCAGATGATAATTTTGATAAAGCCAAATGCTCTTTAAAAACCTTAACAGATTATCATACATTAATTGATATTGCTGTTGAAACAAATTATGTAGAAGCAGATGAGATACAAACTCTGGAAAAGTGGCGCCAGGATCCGGGAAACTGGAATGGGTAATTAAATAAATAATGATGATTGTATAATGAATAATAAAATAAACATACTGCTTTCAATTGTTTTTGTGGCTCTGGGTGTTTATTCACTTGTTCGTTTTTTTATGTCTGGAAGTAATTCACTTATAATCAACATTATAATAATCTTATTGGCAATTAATCTAGTTTTCAACAGAATTGTCTGCTTGATATTTAACAAAAAGAAAATCCGTTTGTTGATAGAAATGGGTTTTAATAATATTAATTTACAACAAATAGCAGGCTTAGAAAAAGTAAAAACTATTATATTTTCTAAACAAGGTTTAATCAGCCAGGGAAAGTACAAATTAATAAATGTAGAACATCGCTCAACAATTAGTAAAAAATCAGTTATTGAAACGGCGTCACAACTTGCTGAATTATGGGATTCGCCCTACACCAAAGTTTTGCAAAAAAAGCTCAAAAAAAAACCATTAGATAAAGGAATTTCCATAAATCAAAAACAAAAAGAGGGAATCTCAGTTACTGATGAAAATAACAAAATATTGATGTTGGGGGCTTATTCGTTTGTAAAAGAATTTATTAAAAAAAACGACGGTTCTTCATTATATTTAGTGAAAAATAATGTTCTGATAGGAAAATTCACATTTAAGGAAAAATGGAATAAAAAAGTAATAGATGTGGTAAAAAATTTGAACCAATTTGGTAACTTGGTTTACCTTGATTCAGAACCGGAAAATGAAAATACCGATAAGTTGCCTTTTGACAAAAGCTATACAAATTTGAATTTTGATGAACAAAAAGAAATTATTAATAAGCTGAGCAACAAAGCCAAAACAGCTTTAGTGACAACAGATAAAAACTTAGAGGGAATAGCAGGCTTTGATTTTTTTATTTCAGATTCAGACAGTTCTATAGAAAATAAGAATTGTATAATAATATCTTTAGAAAGGCTTAATATCATTCATAATATTTTTTCATTATCAAAAAAAGTGCATAATCAGTTAAATTCTGCACTTTCATTTCTTTTGCTTCTAAATATAGCTTTTATTCTTTATTTTGTACTGAGGGTATTATAATATAATAAGGCTGGATTTTAGAATAAGTGCATTTTTTTGCATTTAAATTTTCTATAAAGTTAAAAGTCATTGGTATATTGGTTATTAATCATAAATGTATTAGGTGTTTGAATTCATTTATTTTAAATACCAATGACTAATTACCAGTCACTTCAACAAGCTCAGTACAAAGCATTTAAATGCGGGAATGTAATATGAAACCATGGCCTTAGATAGCTAATTACCATCCCATCCCGCCAACCTTGCCCATAAATACCATGCAGCATAAGCTTTTCGGTTTGCATTTAATGGCTGGGTATGAGCTGCATAACAATTAAACCAATCGACATTAAGCTCATGTGAATTTTGCCAGTCAATTGCCCAATTACCATCCCCATTTATAGGAAGTGCTGGATCTCCACTTTGATCTGTCCTACCATCATTATTAAAATCATAATTACAACCATCTGTTGCATATTTATCACCATAATAATTGCCATCAGGGTCATAAGATTCAATATCGGCAAAATCATATAAAATTTTATTGTTATCATTACAAAACTTTCGAATTTGTTCATTTCGGATATGCAAATTACCTTCCTCTCCCGTTCCATCCAAGTGACCCGTCATATAAACAAATTGAACATCTGGATAATCTTTTTCTAATTGATCCATGGCATTAAGATAAATATTTATTCCTGCCTCAGTATTATCAGAAACACCACCACACCACGACCAAATTACTACGTTTATATCTCCCATTCGTTCAGTATCATCTAACAACGAGCGTGTTGCACTTTCCCATGCCAGGCTTCCATTATGACCTAAATCACCACCCATAATCTGGTCCCTAATATCCAA
The DNA here is from genome assembly GCA_039714415.1 of Bacteroidota bacterium. Classification (GTDB taxonomy): domain Bacteria; phylum Bacteroidota; class Bacteroidia; order Bacteroidales; family NBLH01; genus NBLH01. The sequence goes on along the minus strand of JBDLJL010000002.1, from coordinate 61,727 downwards.
TGCACCATCCATATCTCCATTATTCCATTTATACTGGTCACCTTTCCATTCCATTAGGCCAGTCATACCAGTAATTAATTGCGAACCATGTGAAGTATGCCCATAAGCAATATGAAGTTTATCTTTTGCACTATTAATCCATTCAGCAGGAATTTTTGATATATCCAGATTTCCATGGTCAAATATTTTTTCCTGTTCTGGTTCATCCTTCTTACAAGCCTGCAAAAATATTCCTGATATTAATAGGAATATTAGAAAATTCAACTTATTCATAATTGTTAATTTTAAGGTTAATATTAAGTGTTAAATTTAATCTATTTTAACAAGAATCAGTTTCTATTCTTACAATAAAAAATTTACTTTTGCAAAAGCACTATTATTTAGACAGTTTTATTGTGGAAGAAGTTGCAAATAAATATAAATTATTACTTAGAAAATTCAGAACAAGGGAAAACGGACCGGCTGTTGATAGTATGAACCGCATGGGGCTTAAGTATAAAAGAAATTTTGGAATTGCCCTTCAAGAGCTAAAAGAATTTGCTAAAGAATACCATGATGATCATGAATTTGCACTTTTTTTATGGCAAAAAACAAGTAGGGAGGCTAAAATTCTTTCGCTAATGATTGCCCAGCCTGATAAACTTTCAAAAGAGCAGATAAGTAATTATATCACAGGGGTCAACACTTCAGAGTTAGCTGAACAGGCATCACTGAATTTATTATACGAAATTCCTGATAGCTTAAATCTTGCTAAAGAATGGTGCAAAAACAAAGATATTTATATCAGGTTAACAGGACTTTTGATATTATCTAGATCTGCCTTGTTAAATAAAAAACTATCAGACAGTGAATTTGAAACTTTTTTTAATATATTACCGGAAATTGCAAAAGAAAATAATTTCCATATAAAAAGAGGCCTAAGCAGGGCATTATTACAAATTTCCAAACGTAATGATATTTTAAAAACCAAAGTATCAAAATTTATTAATTCAGTAAACGAATATAACAAAGAAATGGCTTCCTGGTTAAAGGAAGAAGTTAGCTATTATATATAAAAATAACATCAAACAATTAATAAAAATGAAAATAGGACAATCATCAAACCCTGCATTGGGGAAAAATGCATTAAGCAGAGTATATGAAAATACAGATCAGGGAGTTATGACGATAAATGGTGCGATACATAAAACCATTTTAGCATTATTACTAGTTTCCCTTTCTGCATATTTTACATGGAATCATGCCCTTGCAACAGGTAGTTTATCGTATGGAATGTTTGGCGCAATTGGTGGCTTTGCAGTTGCTATACTAACCATATTTAAACCTCAATGGTCACACATTACTACTCCAATATATGCTATTCTGGAAGGATTATTTTTAGGTGGGATTTCAGCATTTTTTAACCAAATGTACCCAGGCATTGCATTTCAAGCCATTGTATTAACATTTGGAGTTGCTTTTGCCATGCTTTTTGCATATAGGTCAGGTTTGATTAAAGCCAGTTCAAAATTCAAAAAAGGAATTGTTGCCGCAACTGGTGGTATCGCCATATTCTATTTGCTAAATATTGTTTTTGGAATGTTTGGTGGCGGTGTATCACTGGCCAATATGGGCATGTTAGGTATAGGTATACAAGTTTTTATTGTTGGTATAGCAGCCCTTAACCTTATTCTTGATTTTGATATGATTGAACGACTTTCGGCACAAGGTGCACCTAAAGTAATGGAATGGTATGGTGCTTTTGGATTGACAGTTACACTTGTATGGTTGTATCTTGAAATTTTAAAACTGTTAGCCTTACTGTCAGGAAGGGATTAACGCTCTAGTTTAGATTGTCTGGGATATTTTAAAAAATCACCTTGTCCATATTTAGCAAGTAATTAGTATACTGGTAATTAGCATTTAAATAAAAGCAACATTCATTTTTAATTACCAATTTCTAATTACTTGATATTTAATGTAAAATACTAGAAAATATGTATCACAGAATATTTAAACCTGAGCCGGGATTAATTTTATATAATTACTAATCATCTAATTACCAATTACTAAGTTATGGAATCATTAGAAAAACATTTTGAAAAGATTAGAAAAAATATTGTTGGTATTGACGCCACTTTTGAATCACCTTATGGAACTCAAAACTTAGTTTATGCAGACTGGATTGCCAGCGGAAGGCTGTATGGTCCAATTGAAGATAAAATTAAAAATGTTTTTGGTCCCCTGGTTGGCAATACACACTCAGAAGCAAGTGAAACAGGCGTAGCCATGACACATGCCTACCACAAAGCCCAACAATTAATTAAAAAACACGTGAATGCTAATGAAGATGATGTACTTCTAACACTTGGACAAGGTATGACATCTGCTGTGAACAAATTCATGCGTATTTTAGGATTAAAAATACCAGAACAAATCAAAGAGTACCTTAAAAATCCGGAATCAATCAAAGAAATTCCAGAAGAGTGTTGTCCTGTGGTATTTGTTACCCACATGGAGCACCACTCAAACCATACTGCGTGGTTAGAAACCATTGCAGAAGTGGTTGTAATTGAGCCAGGTGAAAACTTAATGGTTAATCCGAAAAATTTAGAAAAAGCACTTGAAAAGTATAAAACCAGGAAATATTTATATGGAGCATTTTCTGCTGCTTCGAATGTCACAGGGATTGAACCACCCTACTACGAATTAGCTAAAATTATGCATCGCCATGGCGGATACGCCTTTATAGATTTTGCAGCATCAGCACCTTATGTTGATATTGATATGCACCCGGAAGACCCGGAAGCAGCTTTAGATGCTATTTTCTTCTCACCACATAAATTCTTAGGTGGTCCGGGAAGTGCCGGAATATTAGTTTTTAACAAAAATCTTTATAAAAATGAAGTGCCAGACCAACCAGGCGGCGGTACAGTAGAATGGACTGACCGATGGGGACAGAAACGCTATATTGACGATATTGAAACAAGGGAAGATGGCGGAACCCCGGGATTCATACAAACAATTAGAGCTGCTTTGGTTATACAGTTAAAAGAGCAAATCGGTACCAACAATATTCAAATACGTGAAAAAGAACTTTTAGCAAAGGCATTTTCTGAAATAGAAAAAATTCCCGGATTACATATATTAAGTGGCGAACACAAAGAAAGGATAGGTGTAATTTCATTTTACCATACAAATGTTCACCACAATCTAATGGTAAAATTACTAAACGACCGTTATGGTATACAAGTCAGAGGCGGTTGTTCTTGTGCCGGAACATATGGACATTTTCTCCTGGATGTAACTAGAGAAATGTCTGCAAAAATTACTTCACAATTAGATTCTGGTGATGCCAGCAATAAACCAGGTTGGGTACGTGTTTCCATACATCCATCCATGACAGATGAAGAACTAATGTATGTAATCAATGCAATTAAGGAGGTGATAATTAAACACGAAGATTGGATTAAAGACTACTACTTAGATCGAAAAATAAATGAGTGGTTTCACAAAGAATTTCACCGTAAAACCCCTGATGATTTTACACATTGGTTTAAATTTAAATAACAGGATGGTATTTTGCAAAAAAAAACTGTTCGACAACCGGACAGTTTTTTTATTATATCAGGATACCATTTATTCTATTGTTCAGTCATTTCCACATTTTCCATATGTGCACCACGTATAATTTGACCAAAACGATAGCTTATAAATATATTTAAAAGGTAACGGGAATTTTGTGCTGCCATTATTTCCACTTCATTCAAAAAAGCACTCGCAGTAACACCCACTTCCAAAGCCTTTACCTTATTGTCTTTTTTACTAAACTCAAAATTAAAAGCTGCCTTTAAAAAAATACCCGGATCTATTTTTATTTCAGAAAAGCCTTTAAAAAAGGATGCTCGTCCGTAGATATTGACTCCCTGACTAAACTTTTCAATATTAATATAACCACTGGTATCTGTCACCTCGTAATAAATAGGTTTCAATAATACAATTGTTGGTCCTGCGTTATAAACAAACCTAACAGAAACTCCGCCTTTATCAATTTTCCTGAAAAGTTCTCTTTGAAATCCAACAGAACCACGCAATTCTATGGGCACGTTCATTTTTCCATAGACAAAACTTGAAGCACTATACGGGTCTATAGTAAGCTTAATTTCCTTTGGATGCCTGATATAATTTAAATCAATTTCCCAAATAAATTTCCTGAAAGCATTTATTCTCCTTCCATAACGGTAATTTCCACCCCAACCATTTGAAAATATAAAAAACCCCCAGGTTTTTTCATTTCTGAAAAAAATTTTCTTTTCATCATCAATTTCACCCTGAGCAAATGATTGAAAAGAAAAAAACAAAATAAATAGATATAGTGCTATACTTTTTTTCACTTCAACAAAAACAAATTTAATATTTTGGTAACTTCTAAAAACTTGTCCGACTTTAGGTGGCAACGAATTTCAACCCTATTGCAAAATTTTAAATTATTCCTACTCTTTAAACTTTTTGATGGAATTCATAAGTTTACTATGCAATGTTCTCATCCACCAGTCGATGGACCGGGGTTCTAAAATATTTTATGCTTCCGCAGTAGCGAAAGGATTTGAACTTCAATATTGATAGAAATCCCCTATCTATATAATGAGGAGTAATTAAAGAAGTTTGTCTTATGCTTAATTTAGGCTTGAGGGTTTGTTGCTGGTTGTTCCATAGTATAAGCTGGACATGGAGTCGCATGACGATACCCTTTACAAGAACTTAAAACAGCAATGAACCCAACAACTAATACCACTAATAATACCTTCTTTTTCATACGAAATTTTTTAAATTGATTTAATGGTTGTATAAAACTGCAAGTTAAAAATTATTTTTAATTTCTTTTAATAATTATTTATATTATGCTTATTTCATACAAAAAATTTTAATTTAAACAAACAAGTCTTAATTATATTTGTTTATCTAACAATATTAAGACCAATTTTATTGCACATCAAATGTTTTTTAATGTTAAAATACCTTTAAAAATACAATATCGTTTTATAATATTGCGTAAAATTATAAATATTTCCATATGATACAAACAATCCTCAACCACCGAACAATAAGAAAATATAGTAATAAGTCTGTAGATAAACAAACTCTTGATGAAATTCTATTAGCTGGAACAAAAGCCTCAACAACTGGGAATATGCAGGTTTATAGTATAATTGTTACTCGTGAAGAAGCAATTAAAAACCAGTTATGGGAAGTTCATTTTAAACAGGATATGGTAAAACAGGCACCTTTAATATTAACATTTTGTGCAGATTTTAATCGTTTTAATAAATGGTGTAAGTTAAGAAACGCTGAACCAGGCTACGATAACTTTCTTTCTTTTTACACGGCATCAATAGATGCTTTGATTGCTGCACAAAATGTTGCTGTAGCCGCTGAAAGCCATGGTTTGGGAATTTGCTATCTTGGTACAACAACTTATATGGCTGATAAAATAATAAACATATTAGATATTCCCAAAAATGTTGTACCTGTTACTACTTTAGTTATTGGCTACCCTGATGAAACCCCTGGTTTAACGGATCGTCTTCCTATTGAAGGTGTCGTTCATTATGAAAAATATAATGATTTTAATGATGAAAAAATTAATGAAATATATAAAGAAAAAGAGGAGTTGCCTTTAACCAAAGAGTTAATAGAAATTAACCAGACAGAAAATCTAGCCCAGGTATTTACCGAAAAGAGATATACTAAAAGAGATAATATACATTTTTCAAAAAGCTTTTTAGATGTTATTAATGAGCAGGGTTTTATGAATAACTCATAACCAAAACAGCTTTATTAATCAAAAAAAAAAGCTGGTTTAATCAAATCTGATATACCTGAATGAAGATTAATTGTTACTTTTAGTTTTTATAATTATGGTTAATTATGGGTTGGAATATATTTAAAAGTAGAAAAAGCGAGGAAATATCTCTTGAAGAAAGGGTAAGTATCGCTTTACAAAAAGCCAAGCAAGATAAGCGATTGGCTGAAAAGGAAATTCACGATATCAAAGAATGGGCAGCAACGGCTATCATTGATGCTTATGCCGAGTTTTTTCCAAACGCTAATTTAACATATTATAGAAAACAATATGCAGAAACAGCACTTGAGGAATATGAAGAAATAAAAAAGAAATATTCTGAAAAAATGGAATCAGACATGGTTGAGAAATGTGACAATATTGTAAATGCTTATCTTAATCAGATTCAATTAAGAGAATCAAAACTTAAATTATTCACCAAAATAGAATCTGAATATATAAAAACAAAGGAGAAGTTAATAATTGCAAATGAAAAAGGAGAACAAACAGATAAAATGAAAGCTCATACTGAACGTTTAAAATCTCTAGATGACAATTCAACTGAGACACTTTCTGAAGCTATGACTGACAACTATAATCTTGAAAATATTAAAGAAGATATTGAGTTAAAAGAAGAATATTTTAACCAATTGGAAAAATTAAACACTCAGTTTTCTGACGAAGGTGATGGTTCAGAACATGATAATGCCCTTGCATTTAAGGATGAAATTGATAAGATGATAAATGATATGGAATAAAAAAACCGGCTAAAGCCGGTTTTTTTTATTATTGCATTACTCTATTTATTAGAATAACTTTCCAATTAAATCAACAACTCTGAATGAATAACCCCACTCATTATCATACCAAGATAATACCTTAACTGTTTTACCAATTACCATAGTACTCCCAGCATCAAAAATTGATGAATGCGAATTATGGATTACGTCAACTGATACAATTGGGTCTACACAATATTCAAGTATACCTTTCATTGATCCATCAGCAGCCTTTTTAATCGCAGCATTAATTTCTTCAACGGTAGTTTCTTTTTTCAAATTTACCACTAAATCAACCAATGAACCGGTTGGAGTAGGAACCCTGGTTGCCATACCATCAAGTTTACCACTTAATGCAGGGATTACTTTACCTACAGCTTTTGCAGCTCCAGTAGTAGTTGGAATCATCGAGACCGCTGCAGAACGAGCTCTACGTAAATCACTGTGGGGGCCATCTAAAATAACCTGGTCATTAGTATATGAGTGAATAGTATTCATTAAACCGTTTTCAATACCAAAATTATCATTTAGTACTTTAGCAACAGGTGCCAAACAGTTAGTAGTACAAGAAGCATTTGAAACACAAGTATCTTCAGCTTTTAAATCGCCATCATTAACACCAAGAACAATCATGTTATCAATCTGATCCTTTGCAGGTACAGTTAAAATAACTTTTTTCGCTCCATTTTTAAGGTGATCACCATATCCGCCTCTTTCGCTTTCTCTCTTAGTAAAAACACCAGTAGCTTCTATTACAACATCAGGTGTACCACCACCCCATGGGATATTAGCAGGATTTCTTTCCTCGCTAACTACAATTTTTTTTCCGTCAACAATGATACCCTGATCATCAAAATCAACAGTTCCGTTGAATTTTCCTTGGGTTGAATCATATTTTAATAAATGGGCAAGTACTTTATTGCTAGTTAAATCATTGATACCAACAATTTCGTAATTGGTGTTTTCCAAAATAATTTTGAAAACGTTTCTTCCGATTCGCCCAAATCCGTTAATTCCTACTTTGATTTTTGACATAATAATATATATTTAATGAATAAAATTTTTCAAAAACGGATACAAAAGTACGACTTTAAAATTAAACGGTCAAGAAATTTGTGAATTGATGTGAATAATATAACCTTTGTGCAAAATTTTATCAAAAATGAGCTTAATTAATAGAATTATCGCATTTACTGAACTAGGGAAGCAACTTAAGCTTTCGTTAAAAAAAGATCAAAAACAGGAATCTGTCAATAATTTCAAAAATGTTATTCAGCAGGCTTCTGACACAAATGAATGGTTTACGACAACAAACCTGAATTATGCAATTAATGCAATTGCAGAAAGTTTGACTGAAAAAAACACAAAAAAATGGCTAAACAAATACGCTGATATAGAAAGCTATAAAACAAGTAAGAATGTTGCAATAATAATGGCAGGAAATATTCCTCTTGTTGGGTTCCATGATTTATTAAGCACCTTAGTTTCAGGACATAAAGCGATCATTAAACAATCCAGCAAAGATGATTTATTAATTAAAGGTGTTGTTGAATTATTAATAAATATTGAACCGGAGTTTAAAAATTTTGTCCAATTTACTGAAGATCGTTTAACAAATTTTGATGCTGTTATTGCAACCGGTAGCACAAATTCTTCACGTTATTTTGAATACTATTTTGGAAAATATCCAAATATAATAAGGAAAAACAGAAATTCTGTTGCAGTCATTACCGGAAATGAAAGTGCAGAGGAATTAAATCAATTAGCAGAAGATATTTTTCTTTATTTTGGATTAGGTTGCCGAAATGTATCAAAATTATATATACCTGACAAATTTGATATTGACCGTTTTTTCAAAGCGATGTATCATTATAAAGATATCATTAACCATAATAAATATGCAAATAACTACACCTACAACCGATCTATTTATCTAATGAATAAAATTGATTTCCTTGAGAATGGTTTCATGATTTTAAAAGAAGATATAGGAATGTCGTCGCCAATTTCTGTAGTTTTTTATGAAAGATATGCTAAATTAAAATCGGTAAAAGAACGATTGGAAATTGACCAGGATAATATTCAATGCGTTGTTAGCAATGAAAAAGATTTACCAAACCAAGTAGGATTTGGTGAAGCTCAAAAACCACAGCTTTGGGATTATGCAGATAATGTGGATACTCTTGAATTTCTATTGAAATTGTAAACAAAACATGTTTCGGGTTACGTGTTACGAGTAGCGGGTTTGTAGATTAAAACCCAGAACAAAAAATCAAGGAATGACAAAAAACACACTCATAGTAATTGTAGGCCCAACCGGAATTGGTAAAACTGATTTAGGAATACACCTCGCACAAAAGCTTGATACAGAAATCATTTCTGCTGATTCAAGACAATTTTATAACGAATTAAAAATTGGGACTGCTGTTCCAACTAACGAGGAATTACAAAAGGTAAAACATCATTTTATTGGAAATAAATCAATACATGACTATTATAATGCCAGCAGTTTTGAATTTGAAGTGATTGATTTACTAAGCAGGCTTTTCAAGGTAAAAAACCCACTTATTTTATTAGGTGGATCAGGGATGTATGTTGACGCTGTTTGTCAGGGGATTGACGATTTGCCTGAAATAGATATGGAAATAAGAAACCATTTGATTGAAAAATATGAAAATGAGGGAATAGAAAGCCTACGCTTTGAATTAAAAAAATTAGATCCGGACTATTATGAGGTTGCTGATTTAAAAAACCATAAGCGCTTACTCAAAGCACTTGAAATAACGATGATGACTGGTCAACCCTATTCATCATTCAGGAAAAAAGTCATAAAAAAACGAGACTTTTCTGTTTTAAAAATAGGTTTAAACATAAAACGTAGTGTTTTATATCAACGTATTGATCAAAGAGTTGATAATATGATCGAAAATGGGCTTGTTAAGGAAGCCAGGGAGTTTCTTCCTTTAAAAAACCTAAATTCATTAAATACTGTTGGTTACAAAGAACTATTTCCCTATTTTGAAGGGGAATATTCATTAGACAGGGCGATTGAATTAATAAAAAGAAATAGTAGAAGGTACGCAAAAAGACAATTAAGCTGGTTTAACCGTGATAAAGAAATTAATTGGTTTAACCCTGATGAGAGTGAAAAAATTTTTAGCTTTGTAAACAAAAATTTGTAGACACATGCCAGAAAACCTCATAAACAAATTTACTATAAGAGTTTATGCAATTATTGTTAATGAAAAAAATGAGGTTTTATTAAGCGATGAGTTTCAATTTGGAATGAAAATGACAAAATTTCCGGGTGGCGGAATGGAGTTTGGCGAAGGAACAATTGATTGTTTGAAACGAGAAGCAATTGAAGAATTTGGTCAGGAAATAGAAGTATTAAATCATCTTTATACCACAGATTTTTTTCAACAAGCCAAGTTTAAAAAAGAATATCAGGTAGTTAGCATATATTATCTTGCCAAATTTAAAGATAAAATTAAATTTAAAGTGTCGGAAAAATCATTTGATTTCAATAAGCCAAAAAATGAAAGCCAAAGTTTTAGGTGGCAGGCAATTAAAAATTTAGAAGTTGAAGATATGACATTACCTATTGACAAGAAAGTTGCTGAAATAATAATTAATAAAAACATACAAATTGAAATTTAGCATTATCATACCGGTTTATAATCGCCCTGAAGAAGTAGAAGAATTATTGGATACCTTAATATTACAAAACAATAAAAATTTTGAGCTTATTATTGTAGAAGATGGTTCGAAACTTAAATGCGATAAAATTGTAAAAGATTCAAAAAGCGATTTTGAAATAAACTATTTTTATAAAGAAAATGGTGGCCCGGCTTCTGCCCGAAACTATGGAATGGAAAAAGCCAATTTCGATTATTTTATTTTTTTTGATTCAGACTGCCTGATACCGCCAAACTACTTTGATATTGTAAACAAATCTCTTGAGACAAACTATGTTGATGCATACGGTGGGCCTGATGCTGCCCATAAAAGTTTTACCCCTATCCAAAAAGCCATTAGCTATTCAATGACTTCTTTTTTTACAACAGGCGGAATAAGAGGTGGTAACGAAAAAATGGAACAATTTAAACCGCGCAGTTTTAACATGGGCTATTCAAGAAAAGTTTATGAACAAACTCAGGGTTTTTCTAATATGCGCTTTGGTGAAGATGTAGATATGAGCTTGAAAATTCTAAAAAATGGATTTAGCACCAAATTAATTAAAGAAGCATTTGTTTATCATAAACGCCGAACCGATTTCAGGAAATTTTACAAGCAGGTATATAACTCAGGCATAGCACGGATAAATCTATTTATGCGGCATCCAAAATCATTAAAAGTTGTACATCTGTTTCCATCTGCTTTTATGATTGGGGCAATTTTAATGGTGTTACTTGGTTTTGTAAAATGTTTTTTTATAACCCCTGTCCTACTCTATATTTTATTGATTTTTGTCGATTCCTTAATAAGTAATAAATCAATTAAAGTTGCTTTTTTATCCGTTCTTGCCTCTTTTGTCCAATTATTTGGCTATGGTTCCGGTTTTTTAACAGCAGTTTGGAAACGACTGATATTAAATAGAAAGGAATTTCATGCTTTTCGGAAGAATTTTTATGAGTAATTTCATCAGGAAAGCACAAAGTTACCATTTCGAACGCAAATTTTTACATATTTATTCCCATTTCAAATGGAAACCTTATCCTTTTTAATCCGAAATATAAGGTTTTACATATTTACATATTAACACTGTCAGTGTTCAGTTCAAAAAGTTCGCTATTAAGGCCTGCACAGCCCGAAAAATGTGTAAAATAACAAATAAATTAAACAACTTACTCTTCCTGAAGTGCTTTTTCCAACTCATCAGTCATTTCAAGATCATGATATACATTTTGAACATCGTCATCCTCTTCAAGGGCTTCAATCATTCTTAATGCTTTTTGTGAGGTTGAAACATCCAATTCTCTTCGAGCATTAGGTATTCTTTGCAGTTCAGAGCTTTCTGCTTCAATATCCATTTCCTCAAGTTTCTTTTGCATATTGCCAAAATCTTCCATGACCGTGGTTAAAATTAAATGGTCTTCTGCATCTTCAATCTCTTCAAGACCGGCATCAATAAGTTCCAGTTCCAGCTCTTCAATATCGTGGTCTTTGCGAATAATATTAAAAATACCCTTGCGGTCAAACAAATAGCTTAAAGATCCATTTTTCCCCAAGGCTCCACCCCGTTTATTAAAAATAGAACGGACACTACTTACTGTTCTTTGGTTATTATCGGTTAGGCATTCAACAAAAACCGCAACACCACCAGGGCCGGTTCCTTCAAAAGTAACTTCAGAATAATTTTCACTACCTGATTCAGCTTTTGAAACAGCACGTTGAACAACATCTTTAGGCATATTTGCACCCTTGGCATTATTCATTGCTGTTCTTAGCCTTGGGTTCATTTCCGGGTCGGAACTTCCACCCTCTTTAACTGCAATTGTTATTTCTTTGGCTATTCTTGAGAAAATTTTTGACCTTTTGGCATCTGCTGCACCTTTTTTCCTTTTTATGGTTGACCATTTACTATGTCCTGACATGTTTCTTGTATTTTTAAAGTATTTCCTTTTAATTTGCTATGCTACCCGTTTGAACTTATTTTACCTTTAAAAATCAGGTAATTAGTCACTGGTAATTAGTAATTATGAAATACCAGATATTAAAAATTAGTCTATAACTTTCTTGTTATTTCTTAAAAACTTGATAGAGTTACAAAATTGCAAAATTTTTATTAATTTTCCTTAGGCTCTTCAAAATTTCTTTATCATTAGCAAATTAAAGAGTAACTTGTCTTTTATTTTGTGAGATAATAAATTACTTTTGCAGAAATTCCTATGATATTTGATTATGATAACAGTTGATTTAAAAAAGATAAATGACCCTAAAGCAGATTTAAAAGGAAAATATGCTTTAGGTCACTCAAATGTATATATCGAAACCTATGGTTGCCAGATGAATGTGGCAGATAGTGAGGTAGTAGTTTCAATCCTCAATAAAAACGGGTTTGCTTACACCGAAGATTATCAAAATGCGGATCTGATATTAATAAATACTTGTTCTATTAGGGAAAATGCAGAAAAAAGGGTATTTAACAGATTAGGGCAATTTAAACATCTAAAAAAGAAAAATAAAGGCCTATTGATTGGAATTATAGGTTGTATGGCCGAAAGATTAAAAGAAAAGCTATTGGAACAGGAAAAACTGGTTGATTTGGTTGTTGGTCCGGATGCCTATCGTGATTTACCAGCCCTGGTGCAAAAAGCAGAAGGTGGTCAGCAAGCAATCAATGTTCTTCTATCACGGGAAGAAACCTATGCTGAAATTAGTCCTGTACGTTTAGATAAAAATGGTGTTTCTGCATTTGTTTCAATTATGCGTGGTTGTGATAATATGTGTACCTATTGTGTGGTACCTTTTACCAGGGGCAGGGAAAGAAGCCGTGATCCGGAAACTATTTTAAATGAAGTGAAGGAATTAATACAAAAAGGTTATAAAGAGGTAACCCTTCTTGGACAAAATGTGGATAAATATAATTGGAAAGATGGTGAGGTTAATTTTGCTCAACTTTTGGAAATGACAGCAAAACTTGCCCCCAAGTTACGTGTACGTTTTTCTACATCATATCCACAAGATATGACTGACGAGGTATTGCATACAATTGCAAAATACGATAACATTTGCAAATATATTCATTTACCGGTTCAATCAGGTAGTACAAGAATATTGGACTTAATGAAACGTGGTTATACCAGGGAATGGTACATGGGCAGAATAGAAGCAATTAAAAGAATTATTCCAGCTTGTGCCATTTCATCAGATTTTATTACCGGTTTTTGTTCCGAAACTGAAGAAGAACACAAAGAAACCCTATCAATTATGGAATGGACTGGTTTTGATTATTCTTACATGTTTAAATACTCTGAAAGACCAAACACTTATGCCGCCAGGAAGTTAACCGACGACCTTACTGAAGATGTAAAAGGGCGACGTTTGGAAGAAATTATCCAGCTACAAAACAGTTTATCGTTAAAAAGCAATCAAAAAGATGTAGGAAAGACATTTGAAGTTTTAGTTGAAGGGGTTTCAAAAAAATCAGATAAACGCTTATTTGGCAGAAATTCGCAAAATAAAGTAATTGTTTTCGACCGTACAAATCAAAAGATTGGGGACTATGTTGATGTAAAAGTTGTTAATTGTACATCAGCAACTTTAATGGGTGAAGCAGTATAGTTAAACTTTTTATTAATTTCTATTGTCTATTTCTTTTTTAATTATCGCAGCCTCAAAGTATTCCTCTTCTCTTATAGCCTTTTTTAATAGCTCTTCAAGTTCTGCGATACTATTCAAGGCATATTTCCCATTATCGAGTAATTCTGTATCATTATCATTTATTTCTTTATCATTATTAGTAAATGTTTGCTCATGGTTAGAATTACTTATGCAGCGCACAGAATAACTAAAATTCTTTCGTTCATATCTTCTATAAACGGCTTTATGCTCATCAATAAACCTAAACCATCCCTCATTTTGCCTATTTATTGATGCTGTCCAATAAACCCCTCGCTTATTTAAATGATAAAATTTACCATTTGCCCCCCTCCAACCTGACTTTTCTAAATTTAATCCTGAGCTTCCATTTGTTATTGCAGCATTATACATTTTCGGGGCATTTCTAAAAGAACTTCTATCAAGCAATATCTCATTCATTCCTAAATTTTTCTCCATAATTTTCCATTCGTCATCAGTTGGTAAATGCCAGCCCTCAGGGCATGCTTCAACCGCAGCATCCCATGTATATAATCGCCCTAAAGAATCGCCATTGGATTTACTGTACCCATAACATGTAGCACCTGGCATTTGAAAGTTGAGATTTTCCGACATCCATACCTGGCCTGATATTCTTACAATGCCATAAATGTTGCCATCGCGAGGATCTTTAAAAGAGCCAATTTCCTGTGAAAAAGAAATTTGAGCGAAAAAAACCAAAAAAATTAAAAAAACTATATGTTTCATGAATTTTATGAATTATTCTGACTGCTTAAAAATAACAAAAAAAGTAAAATGAAGTATTAAAATATATACTTGTTTAATTTAAATGTACAACATTATTGGAATTAGTGAATTGAATAATATCTAAGTTGAGCGGTATGAGTGTAGCGAAATAGCACTTTACTTAGATATAACCCCGATATAGAAATAGTTGGTTTTCACCTAATGGGTGTAGTGAAAACCTTAATATTTCTCAATTCCCGCAAAAAAAGCGGGACGGGCTGTGAGTGAGGATGGATCAATTTGGGTAATATTCTATTTGTTCAAATTTTTGACATAAAAAAAGGGCGGTAACCACTCCGCCCTGTACTTTAAACCTAATTAATTAACCTAAACTTGTTATGAAAAAACTTTTTGTTTGTTTTTGATGATACAAATGTAAATACAGTTTATGTTAAATTCATTAAACGAGTCTTAATAAATGTTAAAAGATTCATTTCTTGTGTATCAAATAGTAATTCTACTCTAAATTTTGAAAAAAATTAACAAATTCCACATGTGGCACCGAAACACAAATCCGGGCATATTTATTTGCAATTTCATCCGGAAGTATGGTAAAATAATTTAACGGAACACTACCAATACCATTTTCCAGCAGTTCATCATAACTTTTATTGGCAATAACAAAAATCCCCATAGGCTTTGTATCCTGGTAAAACTCAGTAGCCAAAAACTTATTGTCAATTAAATATTGAATATTTTTCTTTATATCAGTGGTCGTTTTTCTTTTAAAATTCATTACCGCTAATTTTCCTTTTTCAGTTGTTAAAAGCTTTTCTACCAATACTTGCGAAAAGGCATTAATCCCATTAGTAGCAAATAACAGCTTAATATTTAACTCTTCATTAAATTCTTTATTGCTGCAATGTATAAAACCAAGTCGTTGCCCACTTAAACCGACTGATTTACTGAAACTTTCAGAGATAATTACATTGTCGAACTTAGTAAGTTTGTTATAGAAATCATCATCTTCCCAATTATAAAACAATTTACGATAAGGACTATCCCAAATTGCTACAACATCAGCTTTTTGTAATTTTTCAACAAGATTAAGAAGCTCTTTATCATTTAATTTATTTCCTAATGGGTTATTAGGGTCACAAAAAATGACAGCACTGTCTTTAAATTGTTCAATATTATTTTCAATAAATTCAAGGTTTTCATAAAAATCAAAACCAATATTGTTAATTTTTAATACATTTTTGTATGCACCCCAGTAAAATAAAGGTAACCATACCTTTTCAACTTCCAATGTTTTAAAAATCAAATCAAGGGCACTTATCCCACCATTTGTCATAAAAATATTTTCAACATCAGTAGAATTATGAAAAAATGCCTTATTAATTGCTTCCCTAAGTTCTAAACGCCCTTTGTTTGGTGGATACACCTGAATATCAGCTGAGTTAAAG
Organism: Bacteroidota bacterium; assembly: GCA_039714415.1. Lineage (GTDB taxonomy): Bacteria > Bacteroidota > Bacteroidia > Bacteroidales > NBLH01 > NBLH01. The sequence goes on along the minus strand of JBDLJL010000002.1, from coordinate 45,612 downwards.
TCAATCATCGGTATAATCTCACTCAAATCTATATTCACAACTGCATTAATTCCCCTGTTCAGGAAAAGAATATCTTTACCCTCTGCTTTTTGCTTCTTCAGGTTCTCACTTATAGCAACAATAGCAGAATATTTTGCACCGGATTTTTTAGTTTTAATCATAATCTTTACAAATTACATTTAAGCTCTTTGATAAAATTGATCTATTACACTTTGAATAAACAGTCCGCTATGTCATTCACCATTAAGCTACTAGTAGCACGATAAATCACAGCAAAGCAAATGACTACATAATGACAATCAGAAATACTACATTTCAGCCAAGCCAAATACGATATAAAATGACAATTAATGACAGCGAAGCGAATGACCTAATGACCAGTGACCAGTGACCAGTGACCAGTGACCAATATACCAATGACCTATTTCTAATGCAGCTTCGCTCCAATCAAATGAATAAACTCTTCACGTGTTGCTTTCCTTAAAAAAGCACCCGTAAATGCTGAAGTAGTAGTTACCGAATTTTGTTTCTGAACACCACGCATTTGCATGCACATGTGTTGCGCTTCAATAACAACTGCTACACCAAGTGGGTTCAATGTTTTTTCAATACAATCCCTTATTTGCCATGTCAATCGTTCCTGTAGTTGTAACCTGCGTGCAAAAGCTTCAACAACCCTGGCGATTTTACTTAAACCTGTAACATAGCCATCCGGAATATAGGCAACATGCGCCTTCCCAAAAAATGGCAACATATGATGTTCGCACATTGAATATAACTCAATATCCTTTACAATAACCATTTCCCGGTACTCTTCCTGAAATATCGCACTTTTGATGATACCCTCAGGATCCTGATTATAACCCTGTACCAAAAACTGCATTGCTTTTGCAACACGTAATGGTGTTTTTACCAACCCTTCACGCTCATGGTCTTCCCCAATTAATTTTAAAATTTCTTCATAATGATGTGATAACTTTTCAGTTGTTTTATCATCAAACCGGTCAATCCTGGAATATCCAAAACTGTTATGATCACCTTGTCCGTTATTAATAATTTCCATTTATCTTTGTTTTAAAGTACAAATATTGGCAATTTATCTAAACTGTAAAAATAATATGCAAATTTTAATCATATCAGCCACAATCTTTGAAATTGAGAAAATAATTGATGAATTTCAATTTACCCAAATTGATGAAAAATTTTACAGTAAAAAAATAAAGGAAAATTCAATTGACATATTGATATCAGGAATAGGTATAGCATTCACTATCTACTCTTTAACCAATTCATTAAATAAAAAAAAATATGATTTAGTTCTTAATACAGGAATTGCCGGCAGTCTTACTGACCAATTAAATATTGGCGAAGTAGTACAAATTGAAACTGAAGAGTTTGCTGATCTTGGCGTACGTTCAAAGGATTCATTTTCCACGCTTTTTGATTCTGGTTTCATGAAACCAGACAAATTCCCCTTTAAGGATGGAAAGTTAAAAAACTCAGGTTATAAGAACATATTGTCAATTGAGTTAAAACAAGTTAATGGAATAACTGTAAATACAGTAAATGGTAACAAAAAAGAAATTGAAAAATTAAAGAAAAAGTTTGATGCAGATATTGAAAACATGGAAGGGGCTGCAGTATTTTATGTTTGCCTTATGGAAAATGTGCCTTTTGTTCAAATTCGATCTATTTCAAATTATGTTGAGGAACGAAATAAGGATAATTGGGATATACCACTGGCGATAAATAAATTAAATAATTATTGTAAAGAGCTTTTAAAAAGTATAAATTAATTTTTAGAGGTGGCCTTAATAAACTGATAGCATAGATATACATAAGAATCCCTTTAAGATTTAAAACGCAAAAAAGAGGAATTAAACATCTTATAGCCAGGGCGTGGCTTTTCAATTTAAAGTGAGCAATATTTGTTATGACAAACTGTTTGATAATGAGCCACACCCTGGCTTTGCAGACAACACATTAAAATTAAAAAACAGAAGTATGAAACTAAAACTCGGATTTTCAACCTGCCCTAACGACACCTTTATTTTTGATGCCATGGTGCATCACCGTATTGATACAGAAGGGCTTGAATTTGAATTGGTACTTGCAGATGTAGAGGAGCTTAACAAAGCTGCCTTTGATCATGAGATTGATATAACCAAACTTAGTTATCATGCTTATGCATATATCTCTGATAATTATGTCTTACTTGATTCGGGTAGTGCATTAGGAAATAACAATGGCCCTCTTTTATTAAGTAAAAACAAAATTTATCCGGATGAAATAAAAGATATTTCTATTGCAATACCTGGTAAATATACAACTGCAAATTTATTGTTGAGCATTGCTTATCCCGATGCTAAAAATAAAAAAGAATACTTGTTTTCAGATATTGAAGAGGCTGTTTTATCAAACGAAGTGGATGCAGGATTAATTATTCACGAAAACCGCTTTACTTATGCGCAAAAAGGCTTGAAAAAAATAATTGACCTTGGTGAGTTTTGGGAAACTAAAACAAAATTGCCTATTCCATTAGGTGGAATTGTTATAAACAGGAAATTGTCACTTGAGGTACAGCAAAAAGTAAACCGTGTGCTAAGAAAAAGCCTTGAATATGCTTATGAAAACCCCACTGCCGGTTTACCTTTTATTAAACAATATGCCCAGGAAATGGATGAGGATATAATGTTCAAACATATTGAACTGTATGTAAATGAGTATTCATTGGATTTGGGTGAAAATGGGAAAAAAGCCATCCGGGAACTTTATAGGACAGCTACTGAATTAAATGTTATCCCTAAAATGACGGATAAAATATTCCTGGACTAATTTTAGCGTTTAGATTTAAAAAAATCTTTACGCAATTTTCTTAAACAAAATCATCACTATTATTACTAGGATCTAAGACACACCACTGGATATTAACTTTAAGGTATTTATTTCTTAAAAAAGAAAGGAAACTATATATTTCTTTTAATTTTATCTCAGAGCTTCCAGATTCTCCAGAACTAGCATAATAAACATCAAAAAAACTTTCTATTATATTGTTACCCAAATAATATTTATCACATTTAACTTCAAATTTTTCTTCAATCTCAATTATTATTTTATTGATTTCAGAAATTTTAGATTCGTCTTCTTTTGATATTCTTTTTACTCCAGTTTGATGGTTATTTTGATTTGTTACATCAAATTGAGATCTGTCATTCTTATGAATAACATCATCTAATCTGTCAAACTGAATTGCCATTGTTATTTTTGCCATTAATCAATTTTGTTTTTTAACCTGCTTTATTATGCAGGTTAAAAGAGTTAAACTTATTTTCAACGCTTTGAAAGTGATTAATCCCATATCTGCATAAAACAAATCCCTAATAATTAGAAAAAGGGGCTACTTATTCCCCTTTTCTAATTACTATAAGTTCGAAAAAAATTATTCCTTCATCGTTCTCAAATAGTTAACGACTCTCCATCGGTCATCTTTGGAAGGTATTTTCTTTTCATAATTTGGCATTTCGTCTCTACCAATAAAGCTTTTGTAGTATAATTCACCATCTGTTTGACCTTGAACTTCTGCAGATGTAATATCCCTCATTTCCGTATCTAGTTCACCGGATTTTTTACCATCACCATAACCTTCTTTACCATGGCATGATTCGCAATGTTCTTTATACAGGGTTTTACCAACATTACTTGCATCAGCCTTACCAGCCATCGGGTTTTTCATGTTCTTATATTCTGCCGGTACGGGCCAGTCATCCTGAATATCATTTGTCATAGAAATTAGTATAAAACCTCCACCAGCAAACAAGATACTCATAAATAAAAACTTCATTTTTTTTAACACTTTCATAACAATTCTTTTTAATAATTAATAAATAAAATAATAAAATATAGTTCAATTTTACTTAAGCTTGATAAACCAACTCAGAACTGGCCATTAAGCTTTAACTTAAAACCGGTTATTAATTGGCTTTTCTCATTTTGTTCACTTTATAAATTGCCAGGCCAAAATTAAACCACGCACCTGCAAGCACAACAAATATGGCTATTATCATCCATAGAGGGGCTTCAACACCCCATAATGCCCTTGGAGTATCTTCATCATTGAAAGACACAATAGTTCCCCACCGGGCTTCCTTTGCTTTTTCTATAGTGCCATACTCATCACTATCAAGAACTTTTACAATTATTCTTAAATTTCCAACAGAGTCTCCAGGCATATCAGTAGGGAATTCAACTTTGAATTGCCCATTTTCATTCGTATAACCTTTCTTTACAGGATATAAACTATATAGCCTTTTTACATATACGTATACCTCAGAGCTTTTTATAGGAATGGTTTGACCAACACTATCTAAAGTTGTAACTTTGACTTGCACAAATTTGACAGAATCAATAATATCCAGAGAAAAATCAAGATCTGCATCTTTTATTTCAACTGACTTTTTAGCCCTTTTATAATTATCGCTTTTTTTCATTTTCGCAGTAAAAACAGTAAAGCCATTTTTATTTTCAGGAAATTTAAAGTCTTTTTCAATATGTAAAATTGCTTTACCTTCTTTATTAGACAATATAGTTCCCAATTTCAATTCTGATGAATCATCTTCTGCAATAAAGGATACTTCCTGATCAATAACCGGGTTGATGTCCTTACCATCTTTCCAATACAAGACTGAACTCAATACTTTTGTACCATCTTCTAATTTTAGGTATTCTAATTTTAACCTTACCTTTTTGGGCTTATTGTCCTTTTTTTTATCTTGGGCAATAGCCATATTGTTTATTAAAAACAGCATAAATGCAATACTGAATATTATATTTTTGATTTTCATCTGTTTATTTTTTAATTATTTTTAGTTTCCAGATAGCCTGTTCCGTCATAGCGGAAGAACCGCAAGTTTAAAATAATCATTCCCTTGTTTTATAAAAAATCCTGATCCCCCTGGCCTTTTCTTCCATTTCAGATACAGGAATAATCGGGGCAAGTTTTGACATTAAAACAAATACAAGGATGAAAAAAGAAATTCCCCCCAAGGTTAAAGCCCACTCTACCCAGGTAGCAGAATAATGTATCCACTCCTCCCGGTAATCCTGAATAGGGATATATGGCGTTTCAAGCGATGGAACCACAATCAAATATCTTTTAAGCCATAGAGCAAATAAAATTAAAGCCGAGCTAATGGTAATACTATTAACAGATCTAAATTTCGGAAACCCTATAATAATTATGGGTAGAATAGCTGCCAAAATATTTGAGACCAAAAACATAAAGCCATATTCTGAAAAATCCCAATACTTATCCAACAGGATACTCGTTGTTTTTTGAGAATTATACCACTCCGTAATATATTCGCTAAATGAAAAATAACCGTAGAAAAGAGCCAGAATAAGCAAGGTAAATCCCAAATAATTAAAATGTTCTTTGGTAATATATTTTTCAAGTTTAAAATATTTCCTGTAGTACCACATAATTATTATTAAAAGGGCAATCCCTGAATAAACAGCGGTTAGTACAAAATAAGGGGCAAAAATACTGTTGTGCCACCCGGGACGCTGATTCATACCAAAAAGCCATGCTAATAAGGAATAAGCAATAATTGAAGTTGGTATAATGATAGCGGCCATTATATTTTGCGCCTGGTTGAGTAGTTTTTCCTGCTTTTTTGTATTATTATAACCCCATGCAAAAATTGTATAAATTTTCCTCCTCCAATTGGAAACTTTCAATTCTGAGCAATCACGAAGCTTTGCAAAATCTTTTATGTAAGTGAAATTTAAATATACAATACAAAAAAACAAGTCAGATACAATAGCAATAACATCCCAAATAAGAGGTGACTGAAACCGTGCATAGATAAACATATATAAAAAACGTTCCGGACGTCCTATACATACCAATATAAAAACCGGTCCAACAATTAAAGATGTAAGCGTAATAATTTCAAGTATCCTGAGCAAGGGGCGACCCCAGTTTATACCCCCTAAATGAAAAATACCGGCAATTAAAGCCCCAGCATAACTTAGACCTATAAAAAATATAAAATTTACTATATAAACAGCCAAAACCACATTATCGCGCATTCCGGTTACAATCTGCCCCTCAATAAGCTGGTAGGCAAAAGCGAGCAGCCCTACTCCTATTATTAGTAACAAAATAATTACCTGGATAATCCATTTTCTGTCTGGTTTTCCTAAATTAGGAAGAAAATCACCTAAAACTTCCTTATATTGTTTATTTACTGTGTTCATTTTCATAGCTATTATGATTTATCGAGTATGTTTTTATATTTTAATAATTGTTCCTCAGTAAGATTTTTCAAGCCCTTTTCATATGGGTAAGTTTTGTCAACCGGAGGTAAATAGTAAACCCTTGGTTTCGTACCCAGTTCTTCCATATACCGATACCCTGCCTTATTCTCAATGGTTTCTCTGAAACGCAAAGTTTCAGTACCATTTGATATAGCATCTTCATTTTCATCACCAAAGTATATGGCTCCCATTGGACAACCCGTAACACAGTATGGCAATTTCCCTTCCCTACTCCTATCCGGACAGAAATCACATTTAGTAACCGTTCCCATTTGATGAGGGAGACCTGTTTCCGGTGAAAATTCTTTCTCTTTTTCTACTTCAGCCTTTTCTGCATTAAGTTCAGAAATTGCTGCTTTCCAATTAAATATCCTGGCTGAATATGGACAAGCAGAAACACAAAATTTGCATCCAATACATCTGTCAGCATCTACCAATACACATCCATCTGATCGTTTAAAAGTGGCACCTACAGGACAAACTTTTACGCAAGATGGATTGTCACAATGGTAGCAGTTTTTAGGAAACCAGTACGGATCACTATACTGATGGTCTTTCATCAAAAATACACTCATATATTCCTGACCGGGCTCTAGTTTATGGCCACTTTGACAATTAGTAGTACATTTCCCGGCATTTGCACATTTGGAAAGATCAATTACCATTACAAATTTTCTTCCCGGTATCCCTTTTCTTGCTTCATCACCAACAGCCGGTTCGCTTGGTGTTATTGGGCTAAGCTTTGTTCTTTCTACTTCAACAATTTTACCGTCTGTTGTAAGTAGTTTAATCTTTTCAACATTTTTATTGTTCGTATTATCTTGTGCATTTGATTTTGAACAAGACGATAATAATCCTCCACCAATTACTGTACCTGCGCCTATTGCAAGTCCTGACCTCAAGAATTTTCTTCGGGAGGATTCTTTGTTTTTTTCACCTTTAGGCATAATTTATTTGATTTTGAAATAATTAAGTTTCTATCTATTAATTGACTATATTGTTTTACTTTTTATTCAATTTTATATGTGCATAACTATTAAAAGAAATTATAAATGTTTTCATAAGTTCTGATTATAAATTTCGGTAAAACCAAATACTATACCCATAATTTAATTTAAAATCACAGGTAGCCACAAGCCCTATGTATTAAGCTATTCAGGATGAATAAAAATTTGCGAAGTGGATTTAAAACCATTTTTTAGCTTAATTGAATTATGTCATATAACCCAACAATAGGGTCATATAGCCCTATTCTTTAAAAAAAAGGGAGGCTTAATAAGATCTTATAAAGTTGTCCGGAAATAATTCCTGGGATTTCTAATTTTTGTATGTTACAAAATATTTTATAACAGTGATTTTAACAAGCATAATAGTAGTTATTAAAGAATTTTATAGATAATTTTATAACCTTAATTAATAATCATTAAAAAGAAATAATATGAGACTTTTTTTAATTCAAATTGGTTTAATCTTATTAATTTCAAGCTGCCAGGATCAAAATCAGGAACAATCAAATACAAATAATTCAAGAATTCATAAAGTAGTCCTTCAGGAAGTGATTCAAACAAGTTCATATACTTACCTTCGTGTAAAAGAAAATGATATGGATAACTGGCTGGCTGTACCAAAAATGCAGGCAGAAATAGGCGGAACTTACTATTACGAAGGTGGCATGGAAATGAAAGATTTTCATAGTAAAGAATTGGGGAGAAACTTTGAATCGGTCTTTTTCCTGGAAAAAGTGGCAACCAGCCCTGCTGATACCAAAAATGTAGCCCAGGCAACAACTTATACTTCTACTGTAAAATCAACCGTGGTAAGAAATGAAGTTAAAATAGATCCTGCCGAAGGTGGGATAACAATTTCTGAATTATTTTCATCTAAAGAAAAAATTGCAGGCAAAACTGTAAAAATAAGGGGGCAGGTTACAAAATATAATGCCGCAATTATGAAAAAAAACTGGATCCACCTTCAGGACGGAACAGATTATAACGGAAAATTTGATTTAGTTGTTACTTCAAACCAGGAATTTAAAGTTGGGGATATTGTAACTATTGAAGGAAAAGTTGTTCTGGACAGAGATTTTGGATACGGATATTCATATGAAATATTAATTGAAGAAGCAGTAGCAAAATAGTACTTATCCATAAAGCCCGTCTTATCCATTGCTCTCATCTTAAAAGACAGTCCCGGTATAGCGTAAAGTTCAGTTATTAAAACTTTAGGCTATACCGAAACTTACGTTTTCGGGCACAAGCCTTTAAAGCAAACTTTAATCATTTTCTTTTCAGGCATTATACTGATATGGAAACCTTTTCTTCTTTAGTCTTTGAATTTTTAAAAAATGCTACTATTGAAATTATAAAAATTATAGCTAAGATATAATAAACATAAGCTGGAACAGGAACAGGATCGCCAGAGGCATAAGAATGCAATCCGGACAAGTAATAGTTAACACCAAAATAGGTCATTAAAACTGAAGAAAAACTTAATAAAGAGAGTAGGTTATAAGTATACCTATTGTTCAAAAATGGTATTAAGCGAGTATGGGTTACGAAAGAATAAACAATTATTGTTATTAAAGCCCATGTTTCTTTAGGGTCCCAGCCCCAATACCTGCCCCAGGATTCATTAGCCCACACCCCACCTAAAAATGCACCAATAGTTAACAAATACAATCCCACAATAATTGCCATATGGTTAACATTTGTTATTTCCTCAATGGTCAGGTTTATTTGTTCCTTATTTTTATTAGTTTGTAAAATAATTAGAATTAGGCTTAAAAACCCAAGCAATGCAGCCAAGGCCAAAAATCCATAACTTGCTGTTATAACGGATACATGAATAGTTAACCAGTACGACTTTAATACAGGTACTAAGTTGGTTATTTCAGGGTTCATCCAACTTAAATGGGCCACCATCAAGGTGATAGATGCCAATAATGAGGTAGCCGCCAGCGTTATTGGTGAACGTTTCATGAACAAAAAGCCGGCAAGCATTGTAGCCCAGGCAATATAAATCATAGATTCATATCCATTGCTCCAGGGGGCATGATCAGAAATGTACCATCGTAAACCTAAACCATAAGTATGGAACAAAAAGAGAACCCCCAACAAAATACTGGCAAGGGTTGTGAATATTTTTATATTCATTTTTGGCTTTAAAATGCCCACAAATAAAACAATTAAAAAAACGAACCCAATGATTCCATAGTACATGTAAATTCTATTAAAAATATCAGCATTAATGTAATGAACCTCTAACTTAAGTTTAGTTTCTGATGGAATAATTTCTGAACCATATTTCATCTGAAAATCTTTAATACTTTTTAGAATTTCATTTGGCTTAGCCCAATCACCAGATTTTTCAGATGCCACAACCGCATTAAAATATGCTGAAAACACACCGGCCACAAACTGCCTGTCAACACTATCTTTAATATGTTTATTTCCAGAAGGGTTTAACCATTTGTGATTTATTTCATCGGGTATAGGAAAAACTTTGAGGTATGCACCAGAAAGAACCTGATAAGAAATATTTAAACGTTCATCTACTGTAATTACATCTTTGTCAAACTTACTCCTTTGGGATAGCTCCTTATTAAAAGCCATCTCAACATATGATTTTAACTTGTATTCATTTTTTTCCAGGTTAACCAGATCATTAAATGACACATATGAGCCCACTACACCCAACAAATCTTTTAACTCCTGGTTTTTGATTTTTATCATTTTAACATCTTTCCAGAACACCGGGTTAAATATCATACCCAAATAAACTTGATTTGAGTTTAACCCCAGCAGCTCTTCTTTTCTTGAAATTTTTCTTAAAAGTTCATTAGTCAGCGTGTTAAAAGGTTTGATACGGCCACCATTATCCTGAACAAATAGTTTTCCAAATTCTTTAGCATGGGCAGCATCTATATGCTGTCGGGTGTTCTGGGCAAAAGAATTTTGAGTACCAAATAATAATAAAATCAAAATAACGGTCGCAATCCCTTTTCTCTTATCCCTAATGTCCCCGGTTCTTTTTAGAAGTTCAATAAAATAACTGTTTTTATTTAATAATGACCAAAGCATACCAAGTGATAGAAGAAAGTATCCCAGGTAGGTAATCATTGTTCCTGTTTTATCTTTACTTACTGATAAAATGGTTCCCTTCTCATCACGGTCATAAGATGATTGAAAAAAACGATAGCCTTTATAATCAAGCACATTATTCATAAAAATGCGATAATCCATATCAATACTATTCTTTTCATCTAATAAAGTTACTTCACTTGCATAAGAAGACGGACTTTCAGAACCCGGATATCTTTCAAGTTGAAAATCTCTTAATTTCAATTCAAAAGGTAAAATCATTTCCTGTGCACCGTAAGCAAGGTCAACATTTATTTCATTAATTTGTATTGATGCAGGGTAGCCTACCGCACCATAAGCACTAATTATTTCAGCTTTTTTTGTTGAAACACCGCTTTTTATATCAAATTCCAAAGCAAAAAATTGCATACCATTTCTCATATCGCCAGGCACATAAGAAATTCTTGCTTTTTCATAAAAATTAGTAACAACAAATTTCTGATTTTGTATTGAATACAACTGCTTTAGCTGAATTTCGTGTTTTTCGCCTGCTATTAGAACAGTATCAAGTTCACTACCTGTCATTGCCAACACGCTTAAATTATAAGATGATAACAGGTAAAGCTTTTTATTCTCTGTATAAAATTTTACTGATTGACCATTGCTTTCATCATTTAATGTAAAGCTTAACCCACCATGACTTAATATTGCTTTTTCTTTTAGAAAATGGTTGTCCATATTCTGTTTTGAAGCAAATACCATATCAATTATTGCTTTTCCATCTATAACTTCAACCACAGTTTCTTTTGGGTTCGGGATTATATTTTTCAATTCTACTTCAACTTTTTTCCCATTTATCTCAAACTCATGATAAAACTCTGTATTTACAGCGGGACTTATAAACAATTCTGTATTATAATTTTCCTGCAAATCACCGGAGGACAGATGCATTTGCAATAATGTTCCTGAAAGAATCTTGTTGCTTGATTCTCCTTCACGAATATGCATTGTCCCTTCAAAACTTATATAACGGGTTACACCTGCACCAATGAGAATAATAATAAAAGCAATGTGAAATAAAAGGATACTTAACTTTTGTTTTTTATACAACTTATATTTAAAAACATTTCCAACCATATTAACAACCAGTAGAAACTGGATAAGTTCAAACCACCAGGCATTATAAACAAAGTGTTTTGAAACAGGGGCACCATAATCATTTTCAATAAAGGTGGCTACCGCCATTGCAATTATATACAAAATAAGCAATGCAGCCATTGTCTGCATAGAAATCAACACATTATAAACACGTTTCATATATATTCCATTTAAATATTTTACCATATTCTTGTTCTGTCATATTTTTCTTCTGAATGACATCCCGGAAAACAAGATCCTCCATTTTCTAATTTTATAAATTTCATGGGCATTTTCCAATTACCATACATAACTTTATCCTCTATTAAATGCTCATTTTTAGAGGCGTGCATATTATGACATGTCGTACAGTTTCTTCCCCGGTTGCCATTGGTATGTAAAAAATGAAGGTTCAAATCACCATCCCTAAAATTGGTAACTGTTTTACTTCGTTCATTTTTAAGAATCTCAATATCATGGCAATTAAAACATAATGCAAAATTTTCTTTGTTTGCTACAGCATATGAACCAACCGGAAAGTTTGCGACCATTAAGTTAGGGTTTTTTGAAGAATGCGGGTCGTGACAAACTACACATCCGTTATTAACGGGTCCATGTACAGATTTACCGTTTTCTATTTGCTTTTTAACATTTACAATGATTCCGGATTCTGTTTTGTATGTTTTATTATGACAATTTAAACATAGCTCTTTTTCTTTTGCCTTCAAAAAATTATTCTCAGCAGAACCATGTGGTGAATGACAATTTGAACATGATTTCTGATTTTTTACTGCCTGATGCACTAATGCTGTACCTTCTATACTTTTTTGAAAATCTTTATGACAACTATAGCATAAACTTGGTACAGAATCAGGAAGTAAATAACTTTCTTTATTATTATGCGCATCGTGACATTTAAAGCAGTCTTCCTTTGCTGGTTTATGAACGTTATCAGTTTTTAAAGCATCTGCGACACCATCATGGCAACGGAAACATAAAGCGGGCATATCGTTTTTCAAAAACGAATCAAAATCAGATTGATGCGAATCATGACATTTATGGCACCTGCCACCTTTAACAGGATTATGTACCACATTTCCTTTAGGAATATCCAGTTGATGACATTCCTTACATAAATTTACTGATTTCTTCTCTCTTAGCAAATTTTTGTTTTTTGAACCATGGGTAACATGACAACTACTACATTTTCCGTCAACAGAAGATTTATGAATGTTTTTTTTCGTTTTCTTATCCTGGTGACAAGAATAACATAAGTTTGGAATAGTGTCAGGAAGTAAATAACTCTCTTTAGCATTATGCGGATTGTGGCAGCCTAAACAATTTTCTTTGGCTGCTGTATGCACCCTTTTTAATTTCATTTCTTCGGCAACACCATCATGGCACCTGTAACATAAAGATGGCATATCGTTTTTCAAAAACGAATCAAAATCGGATTGGTGCGGATTATGGCATTTATGGCACCTACCACCTTTAACGGGATTATGTACCACATCCTTTTCCTTTATTTCCAGTTGGTGGCATTCCTTACACAGATTTACTGACTTCTTTTGTTTTAACAACTTCTTATTTTTGGAACCATGGGTGGCATGACAGTCCTTACATTTTCCATCACCGGCAGGTTGGTGTATATTTTTTTTCGTTTTTATATCTGTATGGCATGAATAGCACAATGTAGGGATGGTATCATTAAGCAAATAACTTTCTTTAGAATTGTGCGGATCATGGCATTTGAAGCAATCTTCTTTGGCAGGGGCATGCAGCCTTTTTAATTTCATTTCTTCGGCAACGCCATCGTGGCACCGGTAACATAAAGCGGGCATGTCGTTTTTCAAAAACGAATCAAAATCAGATTGATGAGGATCATGGCATTTATGACACCTACCACCTTTAACAGGATTGTGTACCACATCCTTTTCCTTTATCTCCAGGTCATGGCATTTTTTACACAAATTCGCACTCTTTTTTTCAATTAACAAGTTCTTGTATTTTGAGCTATGTGGTGAATGACAATCAATACATTTCCCATCTTTTGATGGTTGATGTAAGTTTTTCTTGAAATTTAAGCTATCGTGGCAAGATAAGCACAGTGCAGGAATCTTTTGGCTTAAGGAAAAGCCTTTAACACCCTCAAGCGGGTGTTCTTTTCCATTAGGCGTATGGCATTTATCACAGCCCTCTGTAGCAGCTTTGTGTTTTCTCTTTAATTCCAAAACATCCTCATGACATTCTATACAATTATTTTCAACTAAAGTATTTTGAGCCAAATAATTATAGCTTGTTTCAGAAAAGGAAATATCATTTACATTGGCCTGATTTGCCAAATTAGGATTCAAACTTGAAGCCCATATTAATAGTGAAAACAGAAATCCTTCCATAATAATGGTTATAATTTAAATTTTCTTATAATTTTACCATAAACACTGTTAAAAACAGTTTTATTACCGATATTATTCCGACGATACATATTCATACCAACTTTAAAAATCATTTGCCGGTATTTTGTTTCAAACTCACTCCTTCCTGTAAATAAATCCAAATCAATTCCATCACCTTGTTGTTTTCGGTAAGCTCCTTCCAAAGAGATTTTTGATCTTAATTTAAACCGATAAATGATTTTCCCCGAAATATCAGAAAATTGTTGTGGTATTTTATCTGTTGTTTTTTCATAATCCCTAATATTCCCATTTAAAGAACATAAAAGCCTTTTATAGAAAGTTTTTTGAAGATTGATATAATATCTTACCATACGGTAGGGAATAATATTGCTATTGTAATTATCATATTCAATTCCGGCAATTGCAAAACCAACATCAACTTTACCACCTACTAAAGTTTGTGTATAGCGATTTAAGGTAATATGATCCACGTTTATTAAGCTTGAATACTCTTGCTTTGAAGCCCGGAAATACAGTTCGATTAATCGGTTAAATAAGATAATGTTTGCTGATAAGGCATTATTATTGGCATCATACTGATATGAGCCTGGTTGAACAGCGGTATAATCAATGTATACAATTTCATTATTAGGAATTTGACCACCAGGTAAACGTTGAATTTCAATAAAATTATTCCTTTCAATTAAAATATAGTCGAAATCACGTTGAAATATAATTGTCCCGGTAATATCTTTTACAATAATTGTTGCAGGATCAATATAAGGTCTGTTTAATAATACAATTTGACCATCTGATAAAACATGTTCTTCATTTATTTCATTAATGAAAGTATTTTGGGCATCCATGACCTGGTAATGCCTGTAGTATTTATAGGCAAGGGTAAAATGACCTTTAGGTATTTTTTTTGAGTAAGTAAGGTCTATTCCAGCCCGGGTATTTGCCTCATCATAAAAGGAATGCCTAAGTTTGAAATATTCATAATACACATTTGTATTTAAACTTAAAAATAATTGATGGCCAAGGGTGGCCTTAAGCCTGTTTTGATTTAAACTTTGTGATGTTTGTTGTAAATTGTAATATTGATAATTAGCAGTTAATGAGAGTTTTTGGGGTAATTTTAAGAACAATTGTTCATTTACCTGGAATCTTTTATATTCATTATTCCCTTTTTGAATAAAATCCGTAATCAACGATCTGAAAACATATTTCTTTTGAGTATCAAAATAGACCCTGTTTTTCAAAAATATCTGATCAATATTGTTTTCAATAGGTTGCATATCACCATCCTGCCGGGAATATACATTATGAGCATAATTTAATTCGTGTGAATCATAATCAGAAAAGGATTTTGAAGTTCTGGCCATAAAGTTTTTCTGATTCATTTTGAACACTCTTCTTGAAGCAATTTCTTCCTGATCCCACAAATTTTCTTTATATGTAAGGGTAAATGGAAGTGCCTTGTTCCTGTATGATAACATCCCGCCCCATCTTTTATTTTCTGATTTTAGGCTGGTTAAAAGTTCCCGGTTATTAATACTTTGGTTTAAATTAGCAAAAGCATTTAGTGAAAGACTATTCTTTTTGAATATTGAGGTTCTTAAATCCAGTCTTTTTAGAGTTCTTACTTCTGAACGATCAGGAATATTAAGGTAAAATTCATTGCCTGTTTCAGGACTATACTCAGCATTTACGTCAAGTGTTATAAAATTAGGATCCCAAAAATAACTTCTCGTTTTTAAACACAGCCCCCCTGAAAAATAACCACTTTGATGAAATTCATAATTTTGATTAAAAGATCGTTCATTTCCTCTATAAAAACTGTGTAAATTAAAGTCGCCATATAGTTTAGTTAGCTTCCATGTCCCCAATGAAACAATAGGCTTTTGAGCTATACCATCTGCATAGAATAATAAAAATAAAATGATATATATAAGCTTCCTACCCATCAATTATTCATTGAGTTTTATTTTTTATAAATAACCTGTCTTCACCTCCATGTGGATCATGACAATCAATACAAGTCTTATCTACATTTTTATGATGATCACTTTCAAAAATCAATTCTTTGTTATGGCAATTTAAACACAATGAAGAACCTTGCATTATTAATAGTTTTTTTGTTTTAGTCATATGCGGGCTATGACAGGTTGTGCAATATTCACCGGCCACAGGGCCATGCAGATAGCTAAATTTTTCATTGTATTTTTCATGACATTTATAACAGGAACCTTTTTCAGGCATGTACCTGTTTTCACCACCATGAGGGTTATGGCATTCTATACAATTTGATATATCATTGTTTAAATGATACCTGTTTTTAAAAACCAAAATAGAATCATGACAGTGTATGCACAACTGTTGAGAAGACCTTAAAAGTAAATGATCAGATTTGGATTTATGAGCATTATGACACGAAGTACAATACCCACCACCTACCGGGCCATGAATAAACTCGAATTTATCATTATAGTTGTCATGACACTTATAGCAAAGTTTAGGTTGGGGTTCAACCGTTTTATCCATGGAATTTCGATCATGACAAATAGTACATTCTTTTTTCTTATAAGGGGAATGGTAAAACATTAATGGTTGCGAAATCCTATTTGAAGCAATTACAACACTATCAGTCTGATAAACTGTATCATTTAATTCAACCAACTTATCAGGCGAAGGTTCCGGAACACCATCAAATAAAAACGATAATACCTTATAACTTTTTTGTGGTGAACAAGCTATAAAATAAGAGCTTATTAAAACAAAAAGAAAGAATAAATATTTTCCACTGTTCTTTTGCATTCAAGGTATTGGTTTATCCTTTAGGCTCAACACGGGCATAAATATTTAGCTTGTTGCCTCCATAAAGATTTGTTACAAGTATTAAATATTTAATTTGGTACAGAGGATCTACATATGGCTCAAAATACTTTATGTTTTCATAATTTATATCAACTTTTGCCGGTAATGACATGCTTCCTGCACCACTATAACCACCACCAAAAAACATTAAAAGTTGTTTATTTTTGTTAAAAATCTGAATATTTTCAAAAGCAGCGTCAACAACGTAAAGGTTTGATTCTCTATCAAGTGCAATTCCTTTTGGCCTAACAAATTGCCCAAGACCTTTTCCATAACTACCAATTGACCCGATAAAACTTCCATCCGAGTGATACATTTTGACTTTGAAGCTTCCAAAATCTGTAACATAAACTTTGTCATTTACCACTTTTATGTTTGTAGGTTGATTTAGAAAGGCTTCTGATCCATGTTCAATTTCAGGGAAATAATATAACGACTGGAAAGTTGAATCATTTTTATAAACATTTATATGGTGGTTTTTTACATTGGCTACCCAAATTTTATCCTTTGTTACAAATACATCTGTCGGCTTAAAATTTTCAGGTTCACCAAACGCATGAATATATTTGCCTGTTTTATCAAAAACAACTATTTGTTTACGGTTACCATCTGCTACAAACAATTTACCGTCATTGTCCACAAAACAACTCAGTGGCAGCATTAACCTACCTTTACCTTCGGGAATAAAATACTCAAAGGTATTCAAAGCCAAATCAATAATTACAATTCCTTTTATGCCTGTATCGCATACATATATTTTACCATTATGCATTACTACACCATATGGTTTAACAATTGAATTAGGTTTGGCTTCCCCAAAAACAAGTTTATTTATACCTGATTGATCCCCCTCAATATCAAGTGAACTATTTATACTGGTCAGAAACTGAATTCTTGCAGTATCAGGTGGTGAAGGGAAAAAAATGTAATCTTCCTGTGTTAAGCTGGAACTTGCATCTTTTATGCAAGAAGTCAGAAAAATAAAAAAAAAGATGAGTAAAATTGATGTTTTTATTTTATTGTTCATATTAAATAAATTTTAAAAGAAAAAAAGGCGATTCAAAACCGCCTTTCCAGAAAATTAAATCCTCAGCATTATCATTTGTTATGACAAGTTAAACATAAGGCGCTACCAGTATTGTCCATTCTTAAGAAGAAACCATTGGTATTATCATGCACATTATGACAAGAAGCACATTCTAACTGATCTCCAAACAACATTTCAGATTGAATTGTCCCCCCTAAGGCAGCTGTTGTACTTGGTTGCCACAATCCGGGATCTGTAGTTGACAATGCATCATCATAGGTAAATGAAATAGGATGATCATTACTCAAGTCGGTCCCTATGTTTGCACTACCGGTAATAAATGTTGTTCCGGTTGTTACCCCTCCAAAGTTTTCTAGTGCTACAGTACCATCGTGGCAACTGAGGCATAACCTTGAGTTTGAAGATGAAGTAGCAATAGGGTCAACAGCCGAGGCAGCACCATCAAAAGTTAGTGAACTATACATGGTATAAGTTGCTGTTGCAGACAATTCCCTGTTCCACAAAGGCGCATTTGCCATAGCTGTACCATTATGAGGGGTATGACAAACAATACAAATCCTATTATTTGCCCAGGCATTACCTGAAAAATCATGTCCTGAGCCAATAATTTGCCCAAAACTGAAATTTGCAAAAGCAAATAAAAAAAACAGAGAGAGAATTAAATGAATTTTTTTCATATTAGTTATAGTTTTAATTAATAAATAGAAGGCATATTAATTAATCCAAACAATATACCAAAAGGGCTATATGACTGAACATGTGATAATTAAAAAATATTTAAGACAATTTGGAAAGTTAACTCTTTTTAAATAATATTTTGATATTAACTAATTGTGAATTTATTTGAATTAATATAACTGATAATCGCCTGGCAATCAATAAATTTTAACAAGATTATTTTATCATGTTAAATAAACTAAAAAGGAATGGATAAATAAATTCAATATGAGGTGGGGTAAATGCCCCTAATGTTTGGGTTAAATGCCCCTGCGATCATTTATATCTTGTATTTTTTTTGTTTATACCTTAGGGTATCCCTTGAAATTCCAAGTAATTTTGAAGCTTTAGTTTGGTTATTCTCTGCTTTTTTTAAAGCCTGGATAATAACCTGTTTCTCCAACTCTGTTAATGAAATACCTTCATCCGGAATTTCAAAATGATAGATATTTTTAACTTTTTCAATGGTAGGTTGGATGTTTCTTATTTCAACAGGTAGGTTTTTAGCAGTTAATTTATCATTTGATTCCAATATAATTGCACGTTCCATGACGTTTTTTAATTCTCTTACATTTCCCGGCCAGTTATAATGCATTAATATTTGTTTTGTTTTAGGGGCGATACTCTTAATCTTTTTACGAAATTGAGCATTAAAAATATCCAAAAAATAATTAGTTAGGGCAACAATATCTTCTTTGCGTTTATTTAAAGGGGGTAAAGTAATTTGAAACACCTTTAACCTATAATACAAATCAACCCTAAAAGTCTTTTCAGCAATAGCCTCTTCTAAATTTTTATTTGTTGCTGCAATGATACGTACATTTACAGGAATGTTCTGAGTCCCTCCTAAGCGACGAACATATCTGTTTTCAAGCACACTTAATAGTTTAACTTGTGTAGCAAGATTTACTTCACCAATTTCATCTAAAAAAACAGTGCCGTTTTCTGCAATTTCGAAAAGTCCCTTTTTAAGTTTTTTTGCATCAGTAAACGCACCTTTCTCATAACCAAACAGTTCACTTTCCAATAAAGTTTCCGGTAATGATGAACAATTAATATCAACAAAAGATTTATCTTTTCGATTACTCTCATTATGAATAGCCCTGGCAAATATATCTTTCCCTGTTCCACTTTCACCTAAAAGTAAAATAGTCGTAGCATCTGTTTTTGATATTTTTTTCAAAAGGTCAATAATATTTTTGATGCTTTCTGACTCACAAACAATATCGTCAAAGGTCAACTTATCAGTTTGTTGTCTTCTAAGCAACTGAATTTCCTTATCTATATTAATCTTCTTATTTACGTTGTTAATTATTATATCAATTTCATCAAAAGAAAACGGTTTTTTTAAATATTCAAATGCCCCTAATTTCATTGCCTCAACAGCCATTTCAATTGATCCAAATGCAGTCATACAAATTAGGATAACATCATCATCTATAGATTTAATTCTGGATATTACTTCTAACCCCTGCATTCCCGGCAAACGGCTGTCTACAAATACCAAATCCGGATAATGTAATTCAAATAATTTCATTCCTTCCTCACCCGTTTCAGCTGTATATACCTTATATCCTTTTGAGCTTAGTTGTTTTTCAAAAGACCAGCGAATTAATTTTTCGTCATCAATTACCAATATTTTCAATAACTTCATGTGTTTAGGTTAAAATTAGAAATAGTTTCACAGCATGATCAGATATTTATTAGTTCTTCTTTCTCAATAATGGGCAATAAAATTGTAAATACACTGCCTTTTTTTATGTTTTTTTCAACCCAAATCTTACCTTGATGCTTTTCAACAATATCCTTAACAATTGCCAGGCCTAAACCTGTTCCCTCAGTTCGTGTCGTAAAAAAGGGGCTGAAAATTTTTGGTAATATTTCATTCGAAATTCCTGATCCGGTATCTTGAACATTAACCATTATGATATTTTTAGCAGCATCATAATTTGTTTTAAAGGTAACTATGCCCTGTTTTTTTATTGCTTGTACAGCATTTAAACCCAGGTTTAAAAGTGCATTTTCAATTTTTCCCTGATCAATATAAAAGTTCGGAATATCATCCTCCAAATCTGCTAAAAATTTAATTCTTTTATTGTGATTCTGATTTTTTAAAAAGAACGCCAAAGATTTAACCAACTCATTAATATTACAATCCTTTGTATCCAATTCCGAAGCACGGGAATATATAAGAAGTTTCGAAATCGCATCATTAACCCTATTTGCTTGTCGTTGAATTTCTTCCAAAATAGGCCTGTTCTGCTTATCAGGTATCTCATCAGCAATAATTTCTATCGCATTAGCTATTCCGGTTATTGGATTTCTAATTTCATGTGCTAACCTGGCAGCCATTTCACCAACTGTTGCAAGCTTTTTATTGTTTCGTAATTCTTTTTTATGACAAAATAAAAGTTCTTTTCGGGTTTTTTGAAACTTATCTAACATCTTGTTAAAATGCTCTCCAAGTTGTCCCAGTTCTTTTGTATGCGGAATAACAATGCGTTCATCCAAATTACCTCTATTTATCTTTTCTATCTTAATTTGAAAATGCATTAATGATTTTCGAACAAATTTATAATGCATCAAGCTAATAACCAGTCCAATGATTAAAACCAAAAAAATGGTATTAAAAAGAGTAAATTTTAATAAAAACACTTTATTCTTTTCTGCCCCAGTCATAGAAATATCATATACCAAATATCCAATTGTTTTTATCTCCGAACTATGACATTCATAACAGCTCGGTGAATTTTCCATTTTCATATATATCCGGGTATATGGTTCATTATTATATATATGTGATTCCAAAGTAACTTCTTTTGTCAGGGATAATAACTTTTTTGTGTCTGGTATTTCACACAAGGGATATTTTGCTTTAGAGGTATACAAAATATTTCCTTTAGAATTTGCTAAACATGTTTTTAGAACCCAATTATGCTCTTCAATTTTTTTTAGTATATTAAATGTGCTTGATGTATCATGCTTTGACAGATAGTACTGATCCTTAACTAAATGCAGGATACTAACTATATTTTCTTCGGCATTACTATATATTTTTTTAGTGAGATAACGATTATAAAGAAAAAAGGAAACAAATGAAATTGATACAATGACAACCAGCAGTACAATGGTCATTTTGAATCTAAAAGAAAAGAATTTTTTCATCCGTTAATTTTTTAATTATTTCAATTTGTCGGATGGAACCGCATGAAAAAAATAATCATTTTCGTGTGTGTAAATAAATAATTATTTTTTACATGCTTGTTTCATCTGTTTATTTTTTCATTATTCTATTTGCCATATAGCCTCCGCTTCTGCGGAAGAACCGACCCGAAAAAATCGAGACTTATTTCATACAGCTTTTTTCATAATTAATAACTCATTCCAGCACTATGCCCCCTATTATGGCAACGCAAAACACAATAACCACTAAAAGTACCGGTATCAACAAATTCCAATGTTCCTGTGCCATTTGGTAAAACTATAGTAAGGTCAAAATTTATTAAATTAGAATTATTAGTGCTATTACCCTGACTATTGTCTATTCCATGCGGGTCATGACAAGTATTACAAGTTGTCTGATTATTTCTATTATTAGGATCTAAAAGGTGCACGGAATGTATAAACGACTCATCATTCAAAATAGAAGCGCGACTATGGCAGGAGTAACAAAGTTCATAGTTTGAAGATGATTCAATGGTATAATCTGTTGTTTCATATCTATATTTCAAGATACTGGGATAAATTGAACCATGTGGCCCTGCAGGTGAGCTTGTTCCATCACTTGCATGACAGCTTGTGCAATAAATAATACTGGATTCGTTTAATGGAGATATTAAACTTGGGACATTAGTATTCTGACCAGCGCCACCAATGGGGTGATATGATGGGTTAGCTACATCAAATTCAAGACGTACATTATTGTCGTTTAAATCAATTTGTCTGTTAGTTGGACTGGCAACTACTGCATTATCTGCATGGCAACGATAACATAATTCATATTCATACTGGATCACATTAACCGGAATTCCAGCTTGATTAATTCCACGTACTCCTGCTAAAAACCCATTTGCATTTGGCGCATTTGCCGTGGAATTATTAACAGCATGAGGGTTATGACAGTCCACACATTCAACATGCATCACATCAGGATCAGCATTTTCCTGTGGATCATGAAGCTGGTTGTAAGCAAATACATTATGACGATATGCTTTATTAAATTCAGTTTCTATATTGGTAGCAGCCACATTACCATTATGGCAATCCAAACAATTGTTTTCTTCAAAACCAGATTTCAACAAACGAGCTTTGCCAGAAGCAGTATGTGGGCTATGACAATTTTGACATGCATTTTCAGCTACATTAGGATAAGGGGTTTCAATATGTGCCCACGGGTTTATACCTGCACCACTCCATGTTGCAACTGAACTTTGATGGCTGGATGCTGACCAATAATTTCTATCATGACAATTAAAACATAATGCTGAGAATTGGTTGGATACCCGCAGAAACTGTTTATATGTATTTTTGTGTGGATCATGACAAGATGTACACTGTAGCTTACTATTATTATCTAATATTACGGGATGTTCCGGCGGAAATTTTAACTGACCATCGGCAGCAGCTAAGGCAGAATTATAAACAAATGATACAGGATGGTCATCTGATAAGTCAGTTGTAAGGTTTTTTTGTCCCTGAATTGTTGTAAATCCACCAGCCATAGCAATTTCTGTACTTCTACTAAGAACATTACCCATGGCAATTGTTCCATCATGGCATGAAAGGCAAAGTAAAGCGCTTCCATCAGGTTGTCCGGGAATAGCGATAAAAGTACTACTTATTGTATTGTCATATATAATATAAGTAGAGCCAGGATCATTTCTGTTCCATAAAGGTCCTAATGGGTTTGAACTGTGTGGTGTATGACAAAATAAACAGACTTCTGATTCTGCAGTGGCTTTCACTGTCCCGGAACCACTTACTGATAAATTATGAAGACTGCTAATAACTGATTGAGCACTTATGAACCCTGATGACAATATTAAAATAAAGAATATATTAATTGTTAATTTTTTCATTATATACACCTTTAAACTAAACAGCATTACACATATATAATGCCTAATCAATAGATTTTAATAGTTGTCATGAAATAAATATATTAAAAAAAAACTCTTGAACTTCAATCACTTGATTATGAATAGTAAAAAAAGTTTTATCTTCGCCAATCATTAATTCCGTATTTAAAAAAGCAGCTATTCAGTTATTAATTATTTGTGGTATTTGACCAATAAATGGGTTAAATAACCCACTTGTTGGTCGCTGAAACTTAAGCTAACCTCTATTAATTACTTTTCCCCTTTTTCACTTGTAACTAATTGAAAAACCTGTACCCTGGAATTATAACTATCTGCCACATAAATATAGTTTTTTTCGTCAATAAATATTCCCGTAGGCATCCAAAACTCACTTTTGCCATTTCCTTGTTGACCAAATCGGTATAAAAATCTACCAGATTTATCAAAAATTTGAACCACATGAAATAAAGCATCGGCCACATAAATATTTCCAAAAGAGTCTGTAGCAATTCCTTTGGGTCGTGAAAAATAGCCTGAAGCATCTCCAATTTGGCCAAATGTAGTTACGAACTCACCTTGTTTATTAAATATTTGAATCCTAAAATTCATAGAATCCACTATATATGCATTACCTAACTTGTCAATCCATATAAATGTAGGGAAATTAAATTCGCCGGGACCTTTACCTCTTTGACCTATTCTTTTTAGAATCTCTCCTTCTCGATTTAATACACAAATACTATGTGAACCAGTTTCTACCACCCAAATTTCGTCAGTAATCTTAGAATAAGCAATACCGGTTGGGCGTTTTAGTATAAGAGCCTCATTTAATGGTATTATTTTCTTTTTTAATAAATCTATCAGGTAAACATTATCTAAATGAGAATCTGTAATTAAAATTTTCCCATCATCAATTGAAGAAACCCCAACCAACGAAGTAAAGCCTTCTAATTCTTTTAAAATAAACCTGGGGATTTCAGCAGAACTTTTTTTTATATGAACAATACCTCCTCTTCCCTGATCCAATATCCAGAAATCATTTGGGTTTTTAGCGATCACATTAAACGGCTTTTTTAAAAAAAGAGGTTCTTTTCCAAAAATAACCTTCGAAATGCGTTTAGAAAATTCCTGTTTTTCTTTTTTGACAGATGGGAATTGACTTACCCATCTTACATAGGTGTGTTTTTCATTTTTAATTGTATCCTGTGAGAATACAATATTAAAACCGAAAAATAAGAAACCCCCAAGAATTACTGTTCTAAGAAAAATTTTACTCATTTTTTTGGAACACGTTCATATATTTACTTTATACAATATTAAATATTAAATAAATCTGGACAAAATAAATCTTGTTAAGTATCCAAAAGTACAGAATCTAACTTTTCAGAACCTATTAAAAATTTCAAGCAATCAGGAATTAGGTGAAAAAGTATTGTTTAAATACTGATCTATCTATTAATAAATATTCATTGAATTTAGGGGAAAAAGCCATCCGGGAACTTTACCGAACAGCTGAGGAATTAAATGTTATTCCTGACATGACTGATAAAATATTTCTAGACTGTGTTTTAGCGTTTGGATTTAAAAAAATCTTTAACCAGGGTGGTACATTCGTTTTCCATAACACCTGAAACGACCACTGTTTTTGGGTGCAGAATATCGGTTTTAAGCTTTTGATAACCTCTTTTTTCATCTGATGCACCATAAACAATTTTTCCAATTTGTGACCAATAGGCTGCTCCGGCACACATTGTACAAGGTTCTAATGTTACATAAAGCGTACACTCATTCAGATATTTTGCCCCAAGGTATTCTGTAGCGGCAGTAAATGCCTGCATCTCAGCATGGGCTGTAGGGTCGTTCAGGGTTTCAGTCAGGTTATGCCCTCGGGCAATAATTTTGTTGTTTGAAACAATGACCGCACCAATAGGCACTTCATTAGCATCAAGAGCCTTATTTGCTTCTTTCAAAGCCTCTTTCATAAAATACTCATCGGAGAAAAATATATCGGACATAATATTTAGTAATTTAAAACCAAAGATAAGGATTTAACCTGCTAAGCAAATCAAAATCCTAAATATTAATGATTTTTTTATATTTTCGCAGCCGAAAGAACCAAACAACAAAGGTCAAATAGATTTAAACAAGATTTAGGTAAAAAGATTAAAAGGCATATCAGTCTGAACTTGGAACCTGAAACTTGAAACTTGAAACTTGAGAATATGTACAGAACACATAATTGCGGTGAATTAAGAATTGAAAATCAAAATAATAAAGTTACCCTTAGCGGATGGGTACAGAAGATCAGAAAACTAGGGGGAATGACATTTGTTGACCTGCGTGATCGATATGGTATTACACAATTGGTTTTTGACCTTGAAAACAATGCT
Source organism: Bacteroidota bacterium (assembly GCA_039714415.1). Classification (GTDB taxonomy): domain Bacteria; phylum Bacteroidota; class Bacteroidia; order Bacteroidales; family NBLH01; genus NBLH01. Next base: position 19,572 of record JBDLJL010000002.1, on the reverse strand, counting down.
GAACTTGCTGAAGCTGCAACAAAACTTGGCCGTGAATTTGTCATTAAGGTGGAAGGTAATGTGGTTGAACGAAGCAGTAAAAACCCGGATATGGAAACCGGCGATATTGAAATAATTGTTGAAAAACTGGATATAATCAAAGCATCAGAAACACCACCTTTTACTATTGAAAATGAATCGGATGGTGGTGAAGAATTGAGGATGAGATACCGATACTTAGATATCCGCAGAAACCCTGTTCGTGATGCTTTAATATTAAGACACAAAGTTTCTAAAGCTGTACGCGATTATCTTGATGAAAATAAATTTATTGAAGCAGAAACACCCTATTTAATTAAATCAACCCCTGAAGGTGCACGGGATTTTGTTGTACCTTCCCGATTAAGTGCAGGTGAATTTTATGCTTTGCCACAATCGCCACAGGTTTTTAAACAACTTTTTATGGTAGGTGGCTTAGACCGATACTATCAGATTGTTAAGTGCTTCCGCGATGAAGATTTCCGTGCCGACCGCCAGCCTGAATTTACTCAAATTGACTGCGAAATGTCGTTTGTTACACAGGATGATGTGATTAACATGTTTTCCGGAATGGCTAAATATATTTTCAAAACCATTAAAGGAATTGAGTTTGAAGGTGATTTCCCGGTAATGAGCTACGAAGAAGCAATGAACTCTTATGGTTCTGATAAGCCTGATTTACGTTTTGGAATGAAAATACATCAATTAAATTCGGTTACCCAGAATAAAGGCTTTAAAGTTTTTGATGATGCGGAGTATGTAGGTGGTATTTGTGTAGATGGTGCAGCAAATTATTCAAGAAAGCAACTGGATAAGCTAATTGATTTTGTAAAAAAACCGCAAATTGGTGCAAAAGGGTTAGTTTATGCAAAATATAATGAAGATGGCACTTTTAAATCATCAGTAGATAAATTTTACAGCCAGGAAGATTTAAGCGAGTGGGCACAGGTTTTTAATGCAAAACCGGGTGATTTATTATTAGTAATTTCCGGTGAAAAGTCTAACAGTTTAAATGCATTAAATGAATTAAGGCTTGAAATGGGTGATCGATTAGAATTACGTAAAAAAGATGATTTCGTCCCTCTTTGGGTTGTAGATTTCCCGCTTTTAGAATGGGATGATGATTCAAAACGTTTTCATGCGATGCACCATCCCTTTACATCACCAAAGAAAGAAGATCTTGAATTAATGAAAACAGATCCGGGCAAGGTTCGGGCAAATGCATATGATTTTGTAATTAATGGCGTGGAAGTTGGCGGTGGCTCTATACGGATATACGACAATGAACTACAGCACAAAATGTTTGACTTACTTGGCTTTACACCAGAAGAAGCCGAAGCTCAATTTGGCTTTTTAATGGAAGCTTTTAAATATGGCGCCCCACCACATGGCGGTGCGGCTTTTGGCCTTGACAGATGGGTAGCCTTATTGAATGGTTCGGATTCAATCCGGGATGTTATTGCTTTTCCTAAAAATAATGCAGGCAGGGATATTATGATTGATGCACCCGCACCAATCGATAATGCTCAGCTTAATGATTTAAATTTGAAGATAATTCCATCAAAATAAATTTGACCATATGCAGGAAATAGAATTATTGAAAATAAAAACCTTACACGAAGCAATTAATAAAATTCAAAAATTCACTGAAGACATGAGCAGTGTTCATGATATGACCTCAAATGATCTAGTTTGGGATGCTGTAAAAATGAACCTTGTGGTTATCGCCGAAATGGATATGAAAATCAGCCAGGAAATAAAAGAAATTCACCATACGGTTGATTGGCATAAAATTCAGGAAAGTAAGCCAAATATCATTAGTCAATACCTTGGATTTGATCCTGATGAAGTCTGGAAAGCCATACAAGAAAAAATGCCTGACTTTAAAAAGCAGCTTGAAGAAGTGTTAAATTAATTTGAAAATGTGAAGGTGTGAAAATTAGAAGATGAAATGATACTGTGTTTGAACTTCTCAGTATATTTGGAAATATGACTTTATTTCAAACTTAAATTACTCTTAACTTTCACTTTCCTTTTATATAATGTGACCATCAGTTCACAATTGCAAGTAAACATATTACTTATAAGTATTTTTTCTACTAAAAACTGTGAACTGATTATCCTCTACAAATAATTCTTACCTATTAAATAATTTTTCACATAATCTTCTATTCCTTCTTCTAAAGAGGAAAAACCTTCAGGATAGCCAATATTTATCAGTTTTTCCATATTTGCTTCTGTAAAATATTGGTATTTATCGCGAATATCTTCAGGGGTATCAACAAACTCAATATTTTCTTTTACTCCCATGGATCTGAATGTATTTTTTACAAGGTCTAGAAATGTCCTGGCCTTTCCTGTTCCCAGGTTATATAATCCGGAATCTTTACGATGATTTAAAAAGAAGAACAATACTTTAACTACATCTTTTACATAAACAAAATCTCTGATCTGTTCGCCATCCCTATAATCAGGATTGTGTGAACGGAAAAGTTTCATCTTACCTGTTTCTAAAATTTGTTTGTGTGCATGAAAAATGACTGAGGCCATACGTCCTTTATGAAATTCATTTGGCCCGTAAACATTAAAAAACTTAAGCCCGGCCCAGAAATAGGGTTTGTCTTCCTGTGCTAATGCCCATTTATCAAAATCGTTTTTAGAATCCCCATAAGGATTAAGCGGTTTTAATTGATTTACAATTTCATGATTATCATTATAACCATGCTCACCCATGCCATAAGTAGCTGCTGAAGATGCATATACTAAAGGCAAACCATATTCAACACAAGCTTTCCATACATTTTTGGTATAACCCAAATTAAGTTCATCAAAAACGGATACATCAAACTCTGTTGTATCTGTACGGGCACCAATATGAAATATAAACTGTACATATTTATGGTTTTTATCTAACCAATTAAAAAAGTCATTCCTGTCAACTTTTTCTGTAAAAGTTTTATTTTCAATATTTTTATTTTTTTCAGGATTTGAGAAATCATCAACTAAAACCACATCCTTAAATCCTTCTGCATTTAGTTTACTCACAAATGCACTTCCAATAAACCCGGCTGAGCCTGTAACTATAATCATAATTTTATTTTATTTTATAAATTTTGAAGAAATGCTTACCACTTTGTCTCATCGTAAGAAATTAAAAATGTCGAAATTTCAACATTTTCTATCATTTCAAATTTTTCTTTAATAGAATCAGGATATTCTATATTATTTGGGCAAAAAACAAGATAAACACCTTTATCCAAGCCAAGGCTTTTACAATAATAAGCCAGTTGCTTCTTTCCTTTTAGAAACTGGTTTTCGTAATAATATACTTTGCTTTCAATTAAATATTCCTCTGATTGTACATTTATGGTTAAATCACTTTTTCCAAGTCCTGTATCAGCCTCCCTGTAGCTTTTACCCTCAACTACCTGTAAAAATGCCTGTATGTATGTTTCAAAACTGTATATTAATGCACTTTCTTTTATTGATCTATATTTTCCATCGTTATCTTTTTCCCTGAAAACATTAAAGCCTCTTCTTTTAGCATATTCTTTATACCCGGCTATTAATTTGTTCAATTTCAATTTATTGTTTTCATCAAATAACTGGCCTGTTTCTGTTTCATGTTGTCGAAGAAGTTCGTGCACTTCTTCGGCAGTAAAATAAGGTACATCAAGGTTATCTGCAATATTAAACGGTGAAGCATTATCACTTACAACACCAACAATATTGGAAACGCCAACCAGTATTACACTTTTTAAACAATGATTTTCCCGTGAATGATATGCATTTCTGATTGAATGCAAAAAATCACCAAAATATTCATTGTTAATACCCTCAACCTCATCAATAATTAATATACATTTTTCTTCTTTATAATTTTGTATTAGCTCAAAAATACGTGCAATTTCTTTTATTTCTGAAAAATCTATACCCCATGATTCTTTAAGGTGTCTTATTAAGCTCAATAAGAAACTATTAAGCGATGCGTTTCTGTAATTTTCAAAATTAATATGTGCAACTTTATAATCCTTTTTTTCTAATTCTTTTGCAAGTTGCCTAAAATACGTGCTTTTACCTGTTTGACGGGGTGCCCAGATTGTAAAATACCTTTACTTTTCGACTAAGCTTATACCTTTACTTATTAAACCCTTACGTTCTATTGTATAATGCTGATGTGGAATATTAGGCCCCGATGTATTAAATTCTCTCATTTTATTCAATTTGAGTTTTTTCAAAGTTAAGGAATTTTATCAATTAAATGAAGCCCTTTAATCATGGCAATACCAACAATACAATCAGTTATTATAAGCCCAGGTAAAAATCAAAAGCCTCAAAAATTTCCTTTTTTGTTGCTGTTTGGTTTATTTCAGCGGTTCCGATTTCTGACAGTAAAGTGAAGTTAATTTCAGCCTTATCATTTTTTTTATCATGTTGCATTAATTGATAGAAAGCTTCATAATTTTCTTTTGAAAATTCCAACCTGCCATATATTCCAGTAATATATTCAGCAACTTCACCAAGTTGATTCATGGGGAAAGCACATTTTTTAGTTGAAAGAAATAATTCGAAAATTATTCCGAAAGCCACCGCTTTACCGTGTAATAATTCTTTATCAGTATTCAGGAAATAGCTTTCAACAGCATGACCAAAAGTATGACCAAAATTTAGTGCTTTGCGGATATTAGCCTCGTAGGGATCATTATTTACAAAATGCTCTTTTATCGCAACTGATTTTTTTATCAGTTCAAGAAGTTCATCATAATTAATTTCATCTTTATTTAAGTTAATCTCTTTCAATTTTTCTAAATGCTGAAAATCATAAATTAATGCATGCTTTATCATTTCAGCAAAACCAGACTTAACATTATCTTCATCCAACGTTTTTAAAAACCCAGGATAAATAATTACTTTTTTGGGTGAATTAAAACAGCCTATTTCATTTTTTAAGCCCAAAAAGTCAAAGCCTGTTTTTCCCCCAACCGATGCATCAACCTGTGATAATAAGGTAGTTGGTAAGTTAATGAAATCTATTCCCCTTTTAAATGTTGAAGCTGCAAATCCTCCCATATCACCAATAACACCACCACCCAAATTAATCAATAATGATTTTCGGTCTGCCCCATTCTTGCTCAAAGATTCCCAAATATTCTTAACCAACTCAATATTTTTATTCTCCTCGCCGCTTTTAATGCTTATTAATTGAATGTTTTTCGGCAGAAATTCCTCAACCTGTGGATAACAAAACTGCCTGGTATTTTCATCCACTAAAATAAAAATTTGCCTATCATTATAGCCTTTGAGCAGTAATTTAAGATCACTTCTTTTATTGGAAAAAATTATTTCTGATTTTAACTGTGATGTTGGCATTTTGAGATTTATCTGTTTATTTTTTAAATTCGCTGCCAAAATTATAAAACAGTTTTTTATTCAAAGAGTTTTTCATTTAAAATTGGTTTAATATGATCAAATTTGATAATACAGAAATAGCATTTAAGAGTAAATCTAATTCTCAACTCAAAAAAGCACACTTCTTATTTAAAGTAATGGGAAGTCCAGCAATGGTGAAAATTGGAAACAGCTTAACAAAAATTGCACTTGGAATCCATTTTCCTGTGGCCTGGGCAGCAAAACCTACACTTTATGCGCATTTTGTTGGTGGCGAAACCATTGTTGATTGCAATAAATCTGTTAAAGCGCTTGGAGAATATAAAGTAAAAGCCATTTTAGATTATTCTGTTGAAGGAAAAGATGACGATGAAGATATTGAAAAAGCTTTGGCTGAAACAATTAATTCAATAAAAAATGCTGGTCAAAACCCAAATATTCCCTTTGCGGTGTTTAAACCTACCGCTTTTGGAAAAAGTCAAATACTTGAAAAGGCCAGTGATGGGGTTGATTTAAACGAAAACGAACAAAAAGAAGTACAAAAGTTTAAAGACCGTATAAACACCTTATGCAAAACAGCATACGAAGCAGATATTCCCATTTTAGTTGATGCTGAAGACACCTGGTTTCAAAATATTTTTGATGTGGTTGTTACCGAAATGATGGAAAAATACAATAAAGAAAAAGCCATTGTCTTTAACACTTATCAAATGTATCGTTGGGACAGACTTGAAATTTTAAAACAAGCACATAAAGACGCAACCGAAGGTAATTACTTTCTTGGAGCTAAATTTGTTCGTGGTGCATATATGGAAAAAGAGCGTGAACGTGCACAACAAAAAGGCTATAAAGATCCAATTCAACCAGATAAAGACGCCACAGACCGTGACTATAACCTTGCTTTAAAATATTGTATTGAAAATATTGAAAATATTACCATTTTTAATGGTACCCACAATGAATACAGCTCCATTTATATGGCTGAATTAATGCAAAAACACAACATTGCCAAAAACGATCCAAGGTGCTGGTTTTCTCAACTTTACGGAATGAGTGACAATATCAGTTTTAATCTTGCTGAAGCAGGTTATAATGTAGCTAAATATCTTCCTTACGGCCCGGTAAGACATGTCCTACCCTATTTATTGCGCCGTGCAGAAGAAAACACCTCTGTAAAAGGGCAATCAGGACGGGAACTGCAACTTATTGAGGCGGAAGTGAAAAGGAGGAAGAATCAGAAATAAAGTAATTGGTAACTGTATTTATAAAAGGAGGACCACAACACAACGAACGTCATTGCGCGTGCGTAGCACAAAGCAATCCCCTGCAATCAAGAAAGTAGATAATTACTTCTATGAACAAGCAGTACATACATTTGGGGATTACTTACGTGCGGGCTTCGCTCGGAATGACAAACTACAATTAAATTAATCGAACACCACCGATATGCACAAACTTGCATAATGCTATAAATCATTTTTTTAGACCAACTCAATGTTTAATTTTGTACCTTTGTTAGCCAAAAATTTTATAAACAATTTAAAAATATCAATATGGACATTAACGCGTTAAAAACCATCAAAGAATGGTCATATAATGTTACACCAATGGACAAAGGGTATACAGACAAAACTTTGTATATTAATGTAACCGATAGTGAAATAAAAGAAAAAGCTGTTCCGGCATTAATGAAGGAAAAATTCATTGGTGGAAAAGGCTATGGCCTTAAACTTCTTTGGGAGGCCACTAAAGCAGATACCAAATGGAATGATCCGGATAACGAGATTGTTATAAGCCCCGGCCCCATTGCCGGTATTACTCAATATTCAGGAACAGGAAAATCACTGGTTGTTTCCATATCGCCACAAACTGATTCTGTAATGGACAGTAACGTGGGTGGTTATTTTGGGCCATTCCTAAACTTTTCCGGTTTTGATGCCCTTGAATTACAAGGAAAATCTGAAAAAGATGTAATTATTATTATTGATGGCGAAGCAGGAAAAGTAAAAATTGTAGAAGCACCTGAAGGAACAAGTGATTCCCATATCCTTGCAGAAGAATTAACAAAATCTGTAGCTAATAGTGAAGAAGGAAAAGACCTTGTTAAAGTTTCTGTAGTTTCTGCCGGTACAGCAGCCGAAAATTCACTTATTGGTATGCTTAACTTTTCTTTTTATGATACAAAACGTAAAGAAGTAAGGTTAAAACAAGCCGGACGTGGTGGTATTGGTACTGTTTTAAGAGACAAAAAAATTAAGGCAATTGTAGCTAAAGTTCCAAAAATTAGTGGGAATCTCAACAATGTGGTTGATATGAAAGCGATTATGGAACGTGGTAAACGTTTCAACAAAGAAATGAAAGATTTAGATGATGATCAGGCTGAAATGCGCTCAAAAGGTACTGCTCACTTGACCAACATTATGAACGATTATGATTTACTTCCTGTAAATAACTTTAAATATGGTCACCATAAAGATGCCGATAAAATTCATAGTGAAGTTTGGAAATCATATTTTACACAAGGCGTACCTGATGGTTGTTGGATTGGCTGTAATATGTCATGTGCTAAAGGTGTGGATAATTATGAATTAAGAAGCGGCCCTTACAAAGGAGACAAAGTACTCGTTGAAGGTCCTGAATACGAAACAACCTCATCCTTAGGTTCTATTATGGGTATTTTTAATCCAGATTTTACTATTGAGTCGAACTTTTATTGCGATACCTATGGAATTTGTACTATTTCATGGGGAACCATCATGGGTTTTGTAATGGAATGCTTTGAAAATGGTATTTTAAATGAAGAGCGGACAGGTGGTTTAAAATTAAATTTTGGTAATGCTGATGCAGCCATGGAACTTTTACACCAGGTAGCTAAAGGTGAAGGTTTTGGTGTTATTGCCGGACAAGGTGTACGTAAGTTGAAAGAAATGTTTATTGAAAAAGGCTGGGGCGATGCAGAATTTATCAATAACATTGGTATGGAAAACAAAGGCCTTGAATATTCGCAATATGTTTCAAAAGAATCATTAGCCCAGCAAGGTGGTTATGCCATGACTAACAAAGGTCCACAACACGATGAAGCATGGTTAATTTTCATGGATATGGTTAATAACCAAATACCTACATTTGAAGATAAAGCAGAAGCTTTACACTATTTCCCAATGTTCCGTACATGGTTCGGTTTAATGGGACTCTGTAAACTTCCATGGAATGATGTTGAACCTGTAAATAATGCAGAGACAGACGAGCCTGCAAAGGTACCTGAGCACGTTGATAATTACGTAACTATCTACAAAGCTGTTACAGGTAAACCTTTTGATAAGGAAGAAATGATAAGGATGTCAGAAAGGGTTTATAATTACCAAAGAATTTTTAACCTGAGAAGAGGTTATGGTAAAAGAGCTGATGATGCACAGCCATACCGTGCAGCAGGCCCTGTTACCAAAGAAGAATATCTTTCATTAGAAGAACATTATGATAAAAAAATGAAAGAAGTAATTGGTGTTGATCCAACAGGGAAATCTCTTGAAGAAAAAATGAAAATTACCAAAGAGTATCGCCTTGATCAATATGAAAAATTATTGGATGCTGTATACAAACGTCGTGGATGGACAAAGAATGGAATACCAACCATTGAACATCTAAAAGATTTAGGAATGGATCTTCCTGAAGTAATTGAAACGGTTACTCCGCATTTGTAAGATAATGAATAAAGTAATATTTTTAAGACTGACAGTAGTATATCCTGTCAGTCTTTTTTTTACATAAATGTTTATTCAATATTCTTTAAAATGACCCTAAATTTCAGTTTCAAAAATACAATCATTGATAAAAATCAGGCAAGATATCTTCAATTAAATACGGAAGGTGAGCCCGCACATTTTTATGGGGCTAACGGGTTTCCATTAGGAACCTATTCAGAATTCCTGAAACAACTTAGCCCCAAATTTAAATTGACCTGTTTATCACTTAGGGCATGCTGGCCAAACATTGGCAAAGCTCCCGGGCAAATGAACTGGGAGCAATATGCTGATGATTTAATTGCTTTTTTAAATCAGAATTTCCAGGAACCTATTGTTGGTATTGGGCACTCAAAAGGTGCTACAGCTACAATTATCGCTGCATCAAAACGTCCGGATCTTTTTAAATCGTTAATTGTAATAGAACCAGCTTCTGTTACACAAATAATGAGTACTATACTTAGGTTTACCCCCTATTTTATCAAAATAACGCAACAACCTTTTAAAGGTGCTTTAGAAAAAAATAACATTTGGGAAAGTAGGAAAGCCTTTTTTAAACATTTTAGAGAAAATAAAGCTTATAAAAGAATCAGTGATAAAGTACTCCAAGATTTTGCAGAATTTGGACTTAGACCAACTAAAAATGAGAAATTCACTTTAACTTTTTCATCTGAATGGGAACTTTCAAACTATTTATTAGCACCATTCATATGGAAATACCTGCAAAAAGTAAAAATCCCTATCCAGGTAATAGCAGGCAAACCCTCATTATTTTTCAGCCAAAAATTAAGAGAAAAGTGGAAATCTATTTCGCCAAACTCTACAATAGAGGTAAATGAAAATTATGGACATTTATTTCCTTTAGAGGCACCTGGAATATGTGCAGATATGATTAAAACATAAGGTAAGCTCTATAAATCCAAACTTCTGCGTTACTCAAATTTTTAATTTTTAGAGGTCACCATAAAGCTACTCTTTAATTTTTACAAAAAACTCCTCATATCGCCTTCTTTCTGTTTCTGCAAGTTGAGGGTCTTTTTCAGCATAAATTTTTGATAAATAGTTATGGCAATCACCTGCAACATATGAATCGGGAAAAAACAAGGCAGATTTCCAGAACAAATCAGCAGCAGCTTCATATTTTTGTTGTTTATACAACTTAACAGCTTCATTATAGTTACCAAGCCAATTCAGCATTTCATCACCTTTTCGGTTTTCAAATGCATTAACAGGCAATTTCTCAATTACATTAAGGGTATCTTTTTCTTTAACAGGTAATTTCTGAGATGAAAAGAAATCATTAAGTGCCATTATATATACTTTTGCTTCTTCCCTGTTATACAGACTATCCTTTAATTTTTGTTCTTCTATTGGATTAGTAAAATAAGAAGCTTCACCAATTACTGCCGGTATACCATAGGTATTTCGTAAAACAGAAGTACCACTTCCTGGATAAATCATATAGTCTGATACTATAGCAACAGGAGCTTTATTGTTGAATAAATACTCACTGAAATATTTTCCAAGAATTTTTGCCAGTTGTACCCCTGCCATGTTCTCTTTTGCACTTGCATGAAAATATACTGTAGGAAAATTCACTGTGGTATCAGTAACCCCATTATGATGAATAGAGATAAACACATCAGCTTTATTTTCTACAGCCAGCATAGCACGTTCTTTTAAAGGAACCTGAACATCTTTGCTCCTGGTCAAAATTACTTTTGCACCTGATTCTTTCAGCATATCAGCAAGTATTAGAGCTACCCTCAGGTTAATCCATTCTTCCCGTTCACCGTTTTTCCCAACACGAAAAGAATCTATTCCTGCTGTACCACCATGTCCCGGGTCTAAGCAGATAACTTTATTTTTCAGTACATTATACTTGTTATTTGAAGAACTTTCATTCATACAAGCAGATAAGAATATAAACAATAACGAAATAAGTATAAAATTTAATCTCATGGTTTAAAATACTTTATGTTCCTCTATGTCATTTGTAGTTAAAAAAAAACTATTTTGCAGGATTCAATTTTAACAAGCTTGACTTTTCAATAATCTCATTCCTGTCCATCATCTGCTTTCTGAATTTCCCCGTATTGTACATTTCGGCCTGGTCATCGTAATGTTTGCTCATAAACCTACCGGACTGCCCTGTTGGTAATACACTAATTGAATTTTCCAGATCAGCAAAATCAAGTAAAATCCGTATGGCAGGACCATAAGTTGCTTTATACAAACCTGAACCATTTAGGTTAAAATCAATATTATTGATTACTTGCTGTCCACCCATCACATGAAAAGGCCCTACATTAAACACATCAGCTAGAACACCGCCACTACGCCCTATCGGGTGGACATGTTCCAAAATATGCACTTTTGACCATTTCCACTCATCAATATTTTCACCTAATTGTTTTTCAAGCTCTTCAATAATTTGTTCAAAAGCCAAATTAAAAATATCAGCCCTTTTTTCTATTTCATCAGTATTTACATTATCCCACCAAATTGAACTATCATTTTCAAATAAAGATGGATAAGTTCGTTCCATCATATGTGTTGACACGATTGAATTAAAATCTTCATCGCCCAATTCATCTAAAAAAATATTTTCAAGAACTTTATATAAAAGCTTATAAAAAATAGTTGGAGCAATTTCTTCTGTCTGATGTTCACCATCCCATTCATTAAGTAGTTGATATGCCTTTGCAGAATTACCTTCCAGTTTGTTTTTATCAATTTTTCCCAGGATATACTTTGCTTCTTGAGGATGTAATGTTGAGACAGCATTGGTTATCATTCCTTTCATACCGTCAATATCCCATTTCCTTTCAGCTTTTAAGAAATCTACAATCCTGTTTGCCCTGTCTTCCGGGGCATAATAACCAGGATAAAGAATGCCTGCTATAGTATCAGGCTGATTGTTTGCAGAATAAACAAAGCCTTCAGGCGGATTTACCGATTGCGGGTTATCTTTAAAATCATAAAAACCCAGAAATTCATCTTTGCCACTTGAACCATCCAAAATTAATTTACCCTGTACATGTTCAGGTCGTTTGACAAGCTTTGCAGCAGCCCACCAGGCAATATTACCCTCAGCATCGCCATACATCACATTTAAACCCGGGGCATGTATCAAACTTGCAGCATTGGCAACATCATCCATCTTTGTTGAATGGTTTATCAAATAAAATGCCTCCAAAAGTCTTGATTTAAATTGTGGATAAGTCCACCAAACAGCAACCGGACTCTCGTTTTTGTCCATTGTTCCCAACAAATCATTCATAATTGGCCCATGACGGCTAATTTTTAACTGAAAATCAACATCCTCGCCATTTTTAACCTTTATTTTATCATCCATAATTTTTAAATCTTCCCAATGATCTTTAAACCAGACCTGGTTTGGGTTTTCAGGGTTCAACTTTTCACGGAACATATCCAAATCATCGTTTTCAAACATGGTAAGCCCCCAGGCTGAATGCCGGTTATGTCCTAACAATGCAAAAGGAATCCCGGCAAGGTGGTTCCCATACATGCTAAAGCCGGGATATTCCATATGCGCTTCATACCAAACCGAAGGTTGTGCATAACCAATATGCGTATCATTAGAAAATATTACTTTGCCTGATTTTGATTTTTCCGGCGATATGACCCAGCTATTACTACCCACCAACAAAGGGACAGGCAGGTTATCTAATATTTCATTAATTTTATGTGTAAATGCAAGTGAACTGTCAATTTTATAATGTACAGGTATTTTTTCTGTTCCGGCAACATAATCCAATGCAAAATCTTTCAGGTATTTATCACCAAGTTTATTCTGGATTTTTGTCATCAAAGGATCAATTTTAAAAGCAGCCTCAAAAGTATAAGCCATATACCCGGCAATCATATACATATCTTCTAACTTAAACTCTTCCTTAGGAATTCCAATCAGCAAAAACTCCACAGGCAAACTACCTGTTTTTATATACTGGTTAACACCATCTAAATATGCTTTTGCCGATATGGTTATATCATTTGTGCTCTCAAAATCTGCTTTTGCACTTTCCTGCGCTGCTTTTTTAAGCCCAAGTGCCCGAAAAAACTTATCCGTTTCTACTAAATCCTTACCCAATATTTCAGCCAAACGGCCACTAGCCACCCTACGCATCATCTCCATTTGGAACAATCGTTCCTGTGCATGAACATAGCCAAGAGCCATGTACGCATCGTGTTGATTCAGTGCATAAATATGAGGTATCCCCCATTCATCGAAATACACTTCAACTTTATCGTGTAAGCCTTGTAGGTTTAGCTCACCATCGTAATCAGGCTTTTGGGTTTGCAAATAAATGTATGAGCCAATTATTAAACCAATAATAATAAGCACAAGATAAACAAGGATTTTTTTAAGAATTTTCATAACAAATTACTTTGAGATGGTGTTAAAAAATTTTCTTTACTTTAAAAGTCTAAATATATAAAGATTTGATTAACTTAAAAATAAATGGCCTATTCTATTCCTTTCATACTTTACAATTTTTATATAAATTTGGTTATTCTACATATTGATTAAATTTGTAATTAATCTCAAACCCATAATAGTGTATGAAAACAATTTTATTGAGCCTGTTTATCTTATTATCGTTATCTGCTACAGCCAAAAACAAAACATGGACTTGCATTAATGAAAAAGGTGAAACGGTTTTTACAATTAAGGCAATAAATGTTTATGAGTTCCACTCAGGCCTTGCAAGGGTTTACAAACATACTTTAGTAAACAACAAGTGGATTACGGGCTATGGCTTTATTGATAAAACAGGAAAAATTGTTATTGATTGTAATTTAAATAAGGCTCAAGATTTTATTGCAGATGTAACATGGGTAAAATTCAAAGGCCAGGATTATTTCAGTTTAATTGATAAAAAAGGCAATATAATCCCTACAAATAAATACAAAAAGACAGGCCATTTTTACTCCTTCCAAAAAGATATCAGTGCAGTCTACAAAGAAGACAAAATGGGATTTATAGATATTACAGGAAAAGAAATTATTCCCTGCATGTATACAGGTTCCTCAACTTTTAATGAAGAACTGGCATCTGTTTGCAACTATAATTCAATAAAAGGCGAATATGGATTTATAAATAAAAAAGGTGAAGAAATTATTCCATTTAAATTTATACAATCAGGTACAAGTAGCTTTCGTAAAGGCCTTGCAAGGGCAAAAGTTAATGGCAAGACCGTATTAATTGATAAAAAAGGTAAAACGATATTTAAAACATCTAAAGGAAATATCCAGGGACATAACCATGGTTTGGTAATGGTTTTTACAAAACCAAACAGAAAAGCCTGGGGGTGGTTGAATTTTGATAACGAATTTGTAATTGAGCCTATTTATAGTAATGCAAAAAATTTTAATGATAAAGGTTTAGCTATTGTCGAAAAAAATGGGCTTAAAGGTTTAATTAACACAAGCGGAAAAGTGGTGATCGATATAAAATATAAAACAGTTTATGCTAATTATAAAAAAGATGGTTATTATATGGGAGTGTATCCAGGTAATGAACCAAAATCATTATATGACTCAAAAAAAGACTACTTTAATGCTGATTTTAAATCAATTAACACCTCTGCATACAAGCACATTTCTCCTGCAAATTTTGGAAATTTATTACCTTTTACGGCAAAAGATGGTAGAACAGGCTACTTAAATCGTCAATATGAAGTTGTTATTCCAGCAAAATATTCAAGGGTTAATACATTTAAAGAAGGATTAGCCTGGGTTTTGTTAAGGTGAAAATGTTAAAAAAATAAAAAAAATAAAAAATGCTATTGTGATATTAAAAAAAATACTACATTTGCAAACCTTTTTAACGCGGATGTGGCGTAATTGGTAGCCGCGCTAGACTTAGGATCTAGTGCCGAGAGGCGTGGGGGTTCGAGTCCCTTCATCCGCACTTTAAAAATTTTATAATGACAAAATAAACCGCCCATACTAGCGAGAACAAGCAGTTTAGGGCGGTTTTTTAAATTTATGTTTATGGAGATTATAAAAGATCAAATTGACGAGCTTAACGCTAACATCAAAATTCAACTTGTTACTGAAGACTACAACCCAAAAGTTGAAAGTGCTTTAAAAGATATCAAGAAAAAAGCCAACATGAAAGGTTTCAGACCAGGTATGGTTCCAATGGGCTTAGTAAAAAAAATGTATGGTCAATCGGTTATTGTTGACGAAGTTAATAAGCTAATTTCTGAATCACTTACAAAATACATTAAAGATGAAAACCTAAATATTATTGGTGAACCAATCCCTAGTGAAAAACAACAAACACCAATTGATTTTGATACCCAAAAAGAATTCGAATTTATTTTTGATATAGGCCTGCGCCCTGAATTTGAGCTTACCTTAAACAAAAAGTTGAAAATTCCATTTTACAACATCCAACCTGATGACGAACTAATTAATCGCTACATTGAGCAGCACACCAGCAAACATGGTACAATGAATTCCATTGATGAAGTAATTGAAGGTGCTTTTATGAAAGGTGACTTCGTTCAATTAGATGAAGAAGGAAATAACCTGGAAGAAGGAATTGTTAAAGAAATGGCTTCAGTCTCTACTGATCATCTTAAAGATGAAGAAATTAAGAAAGCTTTTATCGGTGCTAAGATAAATGATGAAGTAAAAGTTGATTTTAGGACTGCTTTCTCAGGCGATAGTGAATTTGCAGGAATTCTCGGTGTTGATAAAGACAATGAAGAAGTTTTATCATCAAATTACAAATATATCATTAAAGAAATTTCAAAATTTGACAAAGCTGAAGTAAATCAGGAGCTTTTTGATAAAGTTTATGGTGAAGGTGAAGTGAAGTCAGAGGAAGAGTTCAAAGAAAAAATTATTGCTGAAATTAAGCTAAATTCAGTTCGGGACAGCGATTATAAATTTCTTTTAGATGCACGGGAAAAGTTAATTTCGAAAATTGAGGTTCCATTACCTGAAGATTTTTTGAAAAGATGGTTACTGATGAAAGAGGAAAATAAAGAAATTAATAAAGAAGAATTTGAAAAAGATTTTCCTAAATTCATGCAAGACATTAAATGGCAGCTTATTACTGCAAAAGTTGTAGAGGAACAGAAGATTGAAGTAAGTCCGGAAGAAGTTAAAGATTTGGCTATCCAGTATACCGAAATGCAATTTGTTCAATATGGCTTACCTGCAGGCTCCTTCCCTAAGGAACAACTGGAGCAATATGCAACAGAGCAATTCCTTAAAAAAGAGGATGAAGTAAGAAGGTTGTACGACAAAAAATTTGAAGACAAAGTAGTAGCATTTATCAAGGAAACTGTTAAACTTGATGAAAAAGAAATTAGTGTTGAGGATTTTAATAAAATGTTTGAAGAAAAGAAGTAGTTTTTTAACCAGTTAATATTCTTATTGCGAACAAATAATGGCTAAATTTAATATCTTTATGGTTTAATATTTAGTTTTAATTAATATATAAACAACATGATACCAAAAGACGAATTTAATAAATATGCAACCAAACATATGGGGATTAATAGTAGGACCCTTGATCAATATCAGTCGATTTATAATAACTACATTAGCCCAACAATTATTGAAGAACGTCAATTGAACATAGCCTCAATGGATGTTTTCTCAAGATTAATGATGGATCGAATTATTTTTCTAGGAGTACCTATTGATGATTATGTTGCAAATATCATTCAAGCACAGTTGCTTTTCCTTGAATCAACTGACCCATCAAAAGAAATTCAGATTTATTTTAATACCCCTGGCGGTTCTGTTCATGCCGGTTTGGGTATTTATGATACTATGCAATATATAAATCCTGATATTTCAACTATTTGTACAGGAATGGCAGCTTCAATGGGTGCAGTATTACTAACTGCGGGAGCAAAAGGGAAACGTTCAGCATTAAAGCATTCACGTGTAATGATTCACCAACCAATGGGTGGCGCACAAGGACAAGCATCTGATATTGAAATAACTGCTCGCGAAATACAAAAATTAAAGAAAGAACTTTACGATATCATTGCTCATCATTCAGGTCAAACTTATAAGCAAGTTGAGAAAAATTCAGACCGTGATTACTGGATGACTTCTGAGGAAGCCAAAGAATATGGTATGATTGATGAAGTTTTAGTGAAAAATAAGAAATAAAATTAAAAGAAAAGACTAAAGAAGTTGGCAGTAGGCAGTTCACAGTAAGCAGAAACTATACAAAGACTGCCTACTGTGAACTGAAGACTGTTTACTTTTTTTCTTAAAAATAAATTACGATGGAGAAATGCTCGTTTTGCGGAAGGACTAAAAAAGAGGTGAATGTACTAATTGCAGGGGTGTCAGGACATATATGCGATAGTTGTATTGAGCAGGCACACCAAATTATTGCAGAAGAAACCAAAGAGAAAGAAAATTTTGACATTAACGAGATAAAACTTTTAAAACCCATTGAAATTAAAGCATTTATTGACCAGTATGTAATTGGTCAGGACGATGCAAAAAAAGTGTTGGCCGTTGCAGTGTATAACCATTACAAACGTTTAGCACAACAAGATATTTCTGATGATATTGAAATAGAAAAATCAAACATCATAATGGTTGGTGAAACCGGTACAGGGAAAACCTTATTGGCACGCACTATTGCCAAAATGCTTAAAGTACCATTTACAATTGTTGATGCTACCATTTTAACAGAAGCCGGGTATGTCGGTGAAGATATTGAGACTATTTTGACAAGACTTTTGCAAGTGGCTGATTATGATGTACAGGCAGCTGAAAGAGGTATTGTATTTATTGATGAAATAGACAAAATTTCCAGAAAAAGCGACAACCCTTCAATCACCAGGGATGTTTCAGGTGAAGGTGTTCAGCAGGGCTTATTAAAATTACTGGAAGGTTCAATTGTTAATGTCCCACCACAAGGAGGTAGAAAACACCCTGACCAAAAGTTAATACCGGTAAATACAAAAAATATTCTTTTTGTTGCCGGTGGGGCATTTGATGGAATTGAAAGAAAAATTGGCCAGCGTTTAAATACCAAAATGGTGGGTTATTCTGCCAGTGCAACACAAGATATCATTGACAGGGACAATTTACTACAATACATTGCCCCCCAAGACTTAAAATCTTTTGGGCTAATACCGGAAATTATTGGTCGTTTACCTGTTTTAACTTACCTGAACCCCTTAGATAGAACAGCCTTAAAAAATATCTTAACTGAACCTAAGAATTCAATTGTAAAACAATATAAAAAATTGTTTGACATGGATGATATTAAGCTTAGTTTTGACTCAAAAGCGCTTGATTTTATCGTTGATAAAGCTGTTGAATTTAAACTGGGGGCACGTGGCCTTCGCTCAATTTGCGAGGCTATTATGATTGATGCAATGTTTGAATTACCTTCGAATAATGAAAAAAGTTTTAGGCTAACTCTTGATTACGCCAAAAAGAGAATCAGCAAAACCAATATGAAAAAGCTGAGGGTTGCGTAAAAGTTCAAGTTCCAAGCTGTCAAGGTTGAAATAATTATAGTTTACTTGTTGAGACGCACGGCCGTGCGTCTTTACTTGCTATATTATACAAATTACAAATTGTCAAGGTTCAAGCAAGAATATAGTGTTGCGTAATTATTATGAATTCTGAAATTACATCTTTACAATTTTAAATTCTACTCTTCTGTTTTTAATTTCAAGCTCATCTGATCCAGTAGCTTGTGGTTTGGTGCCACCGTAGCCTTTCCCACTTATCCTGTTTCGGTTAATTCCATTTTTTATCAGAAAGTTTTTTACTGCTGCCACCCGTTGCTGCGATAAAGCCATTAAAAGATTAGCTTTTCCACGGGTATCTGTATGGCCAGCCAATTCAATCTCCATTTTGGGATATTTTTTCATTAAAGCCACCAATCGATCCAGTTCTGCATACGATGTTTCAGTAAATTCAGCCTTACTTCTTTTAAACTGGACATTCTGCAAATTAATTACCGAACCTGTTTCAATAGGTACCAGGTATAAAATACGTTTTTGTTCTTGATATTTGGATATTTTTCTGAGATCAATTTGCTCATTGATAGCCATATAGCTCTTTTCCACAGCCCTAAAGCCATATTCTTTGCCATAAGGTAAAATAATTTTATAGCTGCCTGTTCGAGGGTTTGATCGTGCAGTACCCACTTTAGCACCCGTTTTCAGGTTTTCATAAACAATATCAACCCCAATTGGTTTTTTCGTTTTTTTATTATAAACATTCCCATAAATAAGAACTACAGGATCAGGGCGTGCTTCTTCGCTCAACTTTATTTCCAGTACATCCTCGTTTCCAAACGCCCCTTTTGTAGATACTATATAAGCATAATCGCCTTTGGCAGATATTGAATAATAAGTATCCCAATCGTTTGAATTAATTGTAGGTCCCAGGT
>JBDLJL010000001.1:0-110692 GCA_039714415.1 Bacteroidota bacterium | reverse complement strand
ACTTTTGTCTGTTATCTCACTTTAAATTACAACATTAACTATACGTTTTGGCACATCAATAACCTTTTTAGGTGTTTTGCCATCTAACCATTTTGCAGCGGTTTCATGTTCCAATGCCAACTTTTCAATTTCCTTATTATCAGCATCTGCAGCAACCTGAATTTCATACCTTCGCTTTCCGTTAAATGCAACAGGATAAGTAATAGTATCTTCTTTAAGGTATTTTTCTTCAAATACCGGAAATTTTGCATTATTGACCGATTCTTCGTAGCCCAAATCTTTCCATAATTCCTCTGTAATATGTGGTGCAAATGGTGCTAACAATATAGTTAAAGGCTCTAATATTGACTGTTTATTGCATTTTAAACTACTTAATTCATTCACACATATCATAAATGCACTTACCGAAGTATTAAATGAGAAACGTTCAATATCATCCGTAACTTTTTTAATGGTTTTATGTAAAACTTTCAATTCAGCATCAGTAGCTTTTTCATCTGAAATATTAAGTTCATTATTATTATCATGAAATAGTTTCCAGTATTTACGCAGGAATTTATGTACCCCTTCAATACCATTAGTATCCCAGGGTTTTGCCTGTTCAATTGGCCCAAGGAACATTTCATAAAGCCTTAAAGTATCTGCACCATACTGTTCTATTATACTGTCCGGATTAACCACATTATACATTGATTTTGACATTTTTTCAATTGCCCAACCACATTTATACTTTCCATCTTCCAGAACAAACTCTGCATCTTTATAATCCGGGCTCCAATTTTTAAAAGCTTCAATATCCAAAATATCATTATGAACCATATTTACATCAACATGCATTTCAATATGCTCATACTGATCTTTTAAACCATAAGAAACATATTTATTTGAATCTTTAATTCGATATACGAAGTTTGAACGCCCCTGGATCATTCCCTGGTTAATTAGCTTTTTAAAAGGCTCATCTTTAACCACATGTCCTAAATCAAATAAGAATTTGTTCCAAAAACGTGAATACATTAAATGCCCAACAGCATGCTCTGTACCACCCACGTACAAATCCACATCCTGCCAATATTCATTTGCTTCTTTCGATACCAAGCCCTTATCGTTTTTTGGATCCATATACCGCAAATAATAAGCTGATGAACCTGCAAAACCCGGCATTGTGCTTAACTCATAGTGATAACCTTCTTTAGTTGTCCAACCTGTTGCCCTACCCAAGGGTGGATCTCCGTCTTCCGTAGGTTTATAAGCATCAACCTCAGGCAGTTCAAGAGGTAAATCCTTTTCTTCTACCGGAAAGGACATACCGTCTTTAAAATAAACCGGAAATGGTTCACCCCAATAACGTTGACGGCTGAAAATGGCATCCCGCAAACGATAATTAATTTGTTTTGTGCCTAACTTCCTTTCTTCAATAATATCAATTGTTTTATTAATCGCATCTTTTACATCTAAGCCATTAATCAACTCAGAATTCATCATTTTTCCTTCTTTGGCATCGTATGATTCTTCAGAGATATCGCCACCTGAAACAACTTGGATAATGGGTAATTCAAAATGCTTAGCAAATGCATAATCACGGCTGTCATGAGCAGGTACAGCCATTATTGCGCCAGTTCCGTAACCGGCTAAAACATAATCCGCAATCCAAATAGGAATTTCCTTATTTGTAAAAGGATTAATTGCATATGAGCCTGTAAATACACCTGTTATATTTTTAACCTCAGCCATACGTTCCCTTTCGGTACGCTTTTGCGATTTCTTTACATAAGCTTCAACCTCATCTTTTTGATCATTGGTTGTTAATTGTGCTGCATATTCACTTTCTGGTGCCAGAACCATATAGGTTGCTCCATAAATAGTATCCGGTCGGGTAGTAAAAACTTCTATCTTTAAATCAGATTTTCCCACATCAAAAAATACCTGCGCACCTTGTGATTTTCCAATCCAGTTACGTTGCATTTCTTTTAGTGAATCTGTCCAGTTTACCGAATCCAAGCCGGTAAGTAAACGTTCTGCATAAGCAGTAATCCGCAATGACCACTGTTCCATATCTTTTTGATAAACTGGAAATCCACCACGTAATGAAACTCCATCTTTAACCTCATCATTAGCCAAAACAGTACCTAATTCCGGGCACCAATTCACTTTTGTGTTGGCACGATAAGCGAGGCGATAATTTAACAAAATTTCACGTTGTTGCTTTTCGTTCATTGCATTCCATTGATCAGCAGTAAATGGTACTGTTTGTGATGTTGCTGCATCAATGTTTTTATTTCCGTTTGAAGCAAATTCTTCAACCAGTTTTTTAATGGGTTCAGCTTTTTGGGTTTTATTATTATACCAATGTTCAAACATCTGAATAAAAGCCCATTGGGTCCATTTGTAGTAATCTGGATCGGATGTCCTTACTTCACGGTTCCAATCAAAAGAAAAGCCAATTTTATCAAGCTGTTCTCTGTATCTTTTAATATTATTTTCCGTTGTAATAGCAGGATGCTGTCCTGTTTGTATCGCATATTGTTCTGCAGGTAAACCAAAGGCATCATAGCCCATTGGGTGTAGTACATTAAATCCACTCAATCGTTTATACCTGCTGTAAATATCTGAAGCTATGTATCCCAAAGGGTGGCCAACATGCAAACCTGCTCCTGAAGGGTAAGGAAACATATCCAATACATAATATTTTGGTCTGGATTGATCAATATTTACCTGATAAGTTTTATTTTCTTTCCAATACTTCTGCCATTTATCTTCAATTTCCCTGAAATTGTAATCCATCTCTATTACTTAATTAGTTATTAAACCGTTTCAGAGTTCGTTAGTTTCGCATAATTAAGGCGGATACAAATTTTAATACCGCAGTTTACTTTTTGTAAATGAGGATTTTAAAATATGTATCCAACGCCGAGTAGGTAGAAACTAACGAATTCTGAGTTTGCAAAAGTAAAAAACTTATAATAAACCAGATTAAAATCAATAAAAAAGATATGAATTATAGGTAATGAAAATTAATTCAATCATGTGTTTACACATAACCACCTAATATGGTGGCACATACATAATTTATGTGTGATAAGACTATTCTGTGGCTTTTTCTGTGGGGTTTTGACTATATTGTAAATTGAGTGCAGCTTTATATAAACAAAATACCATAACCACAATAAAAACATGACTTAAAGCCATATGGTTAAACCATTTATGTATAATTATTTCATTTAAAAAAGTAAAACCAGAAAGAAGTGAAAGTCCCACCATAATAAATACATATTTACTGCCCGGATCTCTTGTTTTAATATACATAAACAATTGTAATGGGAGTGCGACAGCAAGAATCCCAAAACCGGAATGAAATTCAACAAAATGAAAGTTCAGGGTGTAAACTGTTAAGCCTGTAAAAAGTATTAATTTAATAATATTGGCCATTTTTAAAAAATATTCTGTCTTTTTGCCTATATATTTTACAGAATGTTCAATAAAAGCTCTTTCCATAAAAGTAACTGAAATCATGCTAATTATCCAGCCGGGCAGCTTCCAGGCCACATCAACAGCATAGGTAAAACCATGTCCAAACAGTCCACCGAGGATAGTAGCCACCCCCATGGTAAAAAAATGCCATTCAAAATAAAAATACATTTTACCTTGTTTATTCGTTTTATACAATTTATAAAAAATATAAAAGCAAACCGCTGAAACAATTATGTCAGTGAACGTAACCATAGGTTCCAGTACGGTAATTCCGCCAATTGTAATTGATAATTTTTCTACAGACATATTATTTATAATTCAATAAACAATAATTTACAGGCCAAATGCATCTTAAATTTACGAAAAATAAAACTTTATTCAAAACGGTAATTGCAAGGTTAAAACAATTTTTATACTTTTGCAGTTCAAAATTAATGGCTCCGTAGTTCAACTGAATAGAATATCAGATTTCGGCTCTGAGGGTTGTGGGTTTGAATCCCGCCGGGGTCACTTTTTAAAATTACTAAACGCTGCATATCAGTTGATTGCAGCGTTTTTTCTTTTTATTAAGGGACAGTGTGGGGATAGATTAATTCAGCTAGAAAATCTATCTCAGTTAATGAAAATGAGAAAGGTTTTCCAAAAAGCGAAATTGAAACCTGTTAGTTTTAGTTAATTATCAAAAAAGTACTTTAAAAAAATTTTAAACTAACAGACGCTTTTTAGAAAACCTCTTTTAAAATTGTAAAAAGAAAAACCGGAATCCATTCACATTAATAAATTATAGCTTTACTAAAGCTATCCGAATAATTGGTTTCCGGTTCATTTCAAAGATACGAAATTATTTCTTTAAAAGGAAGAAATTTGGGAAGAAATTTATTCAATTATCACCTCAAAGAAAGTTGATTCAGTCAATGTTGTTAAACCTGACACACTTACATCTTTTTTGTTATGGAAAAAATTCAATTAAAACTATTTTGCAGCACTCTCGTAAAAATTTACGTAAAGGTAAAAAAGGAGTATTTAAACTTTAAAAAACCAATATTATGAACCAGATGAAACAACTTTCGCTAATCTTTTTATTATCATTATCCCTTTTTGGATGCCAGGACAAAATAACCAGGGAAATTACCTATATGGCAAATGTTCCGGTGTATCTGAGTAATGAAGAGTTTAAAACTGCCATTAAGAAAACCAACAATGAGGAATTAAATAATCCAGGTAAAATATATATAAAAGATCAATATTTATTTGTAAATGAAATAAATAAAGGTATCCATATTTACAATAATTTTAATCCATCTGAACCCAAATACGTTTGTTTTATTAATATTCCCGGTAATGTGGATATGGCCATAAAAAGTGATTTACTTTATGCTGACAGCTATATCGATCTGATAGTAATTGACATTTCTGATATTAATAACCCCGTTGAAGTAGACCGTTATCCAAATGCATTCCCCAATATTTATCCTGAATATGATTATAATTACCCAATTGCACCACTTGATGCTAAAAAAGGAATTGTAGTAGACTGGAAAATTGAAGAGATTACCGTAGAAAAAGAAGAAGAATATCAATATTATGGAGGTGGATTTTGGGAAAAGGATATGGCACTGGCAAGTTCTACAAATGGTGGTGGAACAGGCAATATAGGAGTAGCCGGTTCAATGGCCCGTTTTGCCATTAAAGGAAATGCTTTATATGCTATTAATAATGGTTATGAGCTTAAAACTTTTGACATTGCCACTCATGAAATTAAAAAAGTGGACAGTATAAGCACTTTTTGGAACATTGAAACACTCTTTGTTTATGAAGATAAACTTTTCATTGGCAGCAATAATGGCATGTTTATTTATGATGTACTAGACAGTAAGCACCCAGTTTATATTTCTCAATATGACCATATTACAAGTTGTGACCCCGTAGTTGTAAACGGCGATTATGCTTTTGTAACTTTACGCTCTGGAACAAACTGCCGCAATAATATTAATGAACTTAATGTGGTTTCATTAGCTGATATTCAAAACCCAATCCTTGTAAAAGCCTACAATATGTATAACCCACATGGTTTAGGTATAGATGAAAATGTATTATTTATTTGTGATGGAAGTGCAGGCTTGAAAGTTTTTGATGCTACTGATGTATACAGCATTGATCAAAATATGATTATACAATTTCCCAACATTCAAACTTTTGATGTAATCCCTCTTAATGACATACTCATTATGACCGGCAGCGAAGGCATTTACCAATATGATTATTCAGATATTCAAAATATTAATGAAATAAGCCACATCACAATTAATCATCCACTTGATTAAAAAATAGTTCGGTGAATTTCTATAAATACCTATATATCAGATTATTAAAAACTAATAGCAATGTAGGCTAATAGGTTGATAATCAAGCCTTTGTGGCTTTGCGCGAAACAAAAATTTAACGAAGTGTTGTTAAAAAATCTTATCTTAAAATAAAACACAGAATGCATACAAAACTCAAAACAATCACTATACTTATTTTTATTTTTTCTAATTGGGCAGAACTGGCTGCCCAAATAACAATTGAAGATGTAGTTTATTTAAAAAACGGAACAGTAATTCGTGGTAAAATCCTGAAAAATGAAAATGACAGCATAAAAATAGAAACTCATTGCAGGAACATTTTTGTATATAAAAGTTCGGATCTTTTAAAAGTGAGTAAAGAGTCTTATAATCTAGAAAATAAACCAGCCCCTGAACTTAATCAGAAAGGTATTTATAATATCACAACAATAGGTTTTTTAACAGGGAATTCTGAATTAGCAGATGCTCAAACTTTTACCTTTCAATCCACTTTAGGCTATAACTATAACCAATATATTGGAGCAGGAGTTGGTGTTGGAATTGAAAAATTACGTACAGAACTGGTCCCTGTTTTTATTAGTTTAAAGTCAAACATGCTTAACAAAGCGAACTCTCCTGTTTTAAACCTTACCTTTGGTTATTCATTTCCTTTAAGTAAAGAAAAAAAAGATGAAAATCAGGAGTTTAGTTATGAAGGAGGGATAAATTTCGGTTTTGATATTGGTATCTGTAGTTATAAAACACAAAAAAGGGCATTACTGATTACTGCCGGATACCGGTACCAAATTGTTAAAGAGTCTTTCAGCAGTACATCATGGTATTATCCTAATTCAACTGAAAAAAACACCTATAAGTTTAATAAAATCGCTATTAAAATCGGTTTTATGTTTATTTAAATTCAGCAATTCGTCCAATTCTTCCTTTTCATTATATCCAACTGCCGAATATACCACCTTAGCTACTTAGCAGAGCGTTCTTTATCCCCAGCCTTGGAAAAAGTAAATTGTTACATATTCATTGAAAATTTATACATTTGAAAGTTATTGATCCGATTAAAAACAACCAACATGTTTTCAAAAGTAACTTATATTGAGCGACGAAAAGAATTATCTTCAAAATTTGAAAATGGTATATTATTATTCCCCGGAAACGGTGAAAGCCCAATGAACTATACTGATAACACCTATCATTTTCGTCAGGATAGTTCTTTTTTATACTATTTTGGATTGAATCGACCCAATTTAGTAGGTATAATTGATATTGATGAAAACAAAGAATTTATTTTCGGCAATGATTTTACAATTGATGATATTATCTGGATAGGTTCACAAGCCACTATTTCAAAACAATCAGAACTAGTTGGAATTGAAAATACAGCTACATTTTCTGAAATGATAAATATGTTGAAAAGTGCTAGACAAAAAATGAGGAAAATCCATTTTTTGTCTCCCTATCGTGCCGAAACTAAAATTCAATTGCTAAACTGGTTGGGTATTCAGCCTAGAGAATCTGATAAAAAAGCTTCAGATAAATTGACTAAAGCCGTTATAAATCAACGAATTTATAAATCTGAAGAAGAAATAACAGAAATAGAAAAGGCCGTTAACATTACGGTTGATATGCATTTGGCAGCTATGCATATGATAAAACCAGGGATGTCAGAAGCACAAATTGCCGCAAAAGTAAACGGAGTAGCCCTGGCAAATAATGGAAATTTATCATTCCCAATAATTGCTACTGTAAATGGACAAACTCTTCATAATCATAATCATGGTAATATATTGTCAAAAGGTCAAATGCTTTTACTGGATGCCGGTGCTGAAACTGAAATGGGTTATGGTGGAGATATGTCGAGTACTATCCCGGTTGATTTAATGTTTTCCAACAAACAAAAGGAAATATATCAAATTGCACTATCAGGTCATGAAGCAGCAATTAAAGCCCTACAACCAGGTATCCGGTTTGAAGATATTCATATTCTTGCGGCTAAAACCATAGCAGGGGGATTAAAAGATATTGGATTAATGAAAGGTAATATTGATGAAGCCATAATCCGTGGTGCACATGCATTGTTTTTTCCTTGCGGATTAGGCCACATGATGGGGCTTGACATACATGATATGGAAAACCTGGGAGAAGAATATGTCGGTTATGATGGGAAGGCAAAAAGCAGCCAGTTTGGATTAAAATCACTACGCTTGGGTAGAGAACTGGAGCCAGGATTTGTATTAACCATAGAACCTGGTATTTATTTTATTCCTGAATTAATTGATTTATGGAAATCAGAAAATAAACATGTGGATTTTTTAAATTATGATAAAATTGAGGAGTACCGTAATTTTGGTGGAATTCGTAACGAAGAAGATTTCTTAATTACCGAAACGGGTTATCGGTTATTGGGGAAAAAGTTACCCAAAACAATAGATGATGTGGAATACGAACGTGCTAAACCAAGAATTTGAATTTAATTGAAACTATTTAATATACAACAAACCCCCAATTGGGGTGCTTACATCTGGCATTTTAAAACAAAAAAAATAAACGTATGAAAAATTTATTATTTGTAATTCTGGTGGTAATGATGGTTACTTCATGTAATAATCAGCCAAAAACAGAAAAAGAACCCGAAAAAGAAACAAAACTTATTGGTAAAAAAGAACTAAACCTGAAAAGTGACTTGATGACCCCTGAGGTTTTATGGTCTCTTGGGCGTGTAAGTGGCTCGGAAATTTCACCGGATGGCAAAACCATTTTATACGGGGTAAGCTATTATTCCATTGAACAAAACAAAGGTAATCGAGAGCTTTATACCATTGGTACTGACGGTAATAACAACACGCAAATAACACAATCACCCAAAAGTGAATTTAATGCTGTTTGGAAGCCTGATGGTAAAAAAATAGGGTTTTTATCATCTGAAAGCGGCTCTGTTCAACTTTGGGAAATGAACCCGGATGGAAGCCAAGGTACTCAAATATCAAAAATTGAAGGCGGAATTACAGGTTTTAAATACTCACCCGATCAAACTAAAATCCTTTATAGCAAAGAAATACCAACTGAAAACAAATTTGAAGATATATATAAGGGTTTGCCAAAAGCCAGTGGAAAACTTATGGATGACCTTATGTACAGGCATTGGGATCATTGGGTGGAATCATACAGTCATGTTTTTTACGCTGACTATGATGGATTAAAAATTAAGAATGAAAAGGATATTATGGAAGGCGAACCATTTCAGTCCCCCTTAAAACCATTTGGTGGTATTGAACAGGTTGACTGGAGCCCGGATGGAAAAACCATTGCTTATACCTGCAAAAAATTAAGTGGTAAAGCAGCTACCCTTTCTACCAATTCTGATATTTATTTATATGAACTTGAATCGGGCAAAACAAGTAATATGACTGAAGGAATGATGGGCTTTGATGTAAACCCTGTTTTTTCACCTGATGGAAAATATATTGCCTGGGAAAGTATGAAACGCGATGGTTATGAATCGGATCAGAACAGATTGTTTATGATAGATCGTGAAACCGGGGAAAAGGTTTATTGCTCAGATGAATTTGATCAGAATGCTGGTAGCCTGGCTTGGGCTGATGATAGTGAATCAATCTATTTCACTAGTGACTGGCATGGTACTTTTCAGATCTACAATTATAATGTTAAAAACGATTCGATAAAAAAATTAACTGAAGGAATGCATGATTATAGAAATGCAATACCTGCCGGTGATAAATTAATTACTTCAAGAAATTCTATGTCTATGCCAACTGAACTATATTCAGTTAATCCTGAAAATGGCGAAGCAAAACAAATTACTTTTACAAATAAAGAACTGCTTGATAAAATTACAATGGGTAAAGTAGAAGAAAGATGGATGAAAACACATGATGGCAAAGATATGCTTACTATGATCATCTATCCCCCTCATTTTGACCCTGCAAAAAAATACCCGGCACTGTTGTATTGCAAAGGTGGACCCCAAGGCCCTTTAAGCCAAAATTTTCATTATCGTTGGAATTACCAGTTAATGGCAGCCAACGGCTATATAATTGTTGCACCTAACAGAAGGGGCGTTTCAGGATTCGGTCAGGAATGGCAGGAACAAATAAGCGGGGATTATCATGGGAAAAGTATGCAGGATTATTTGACAGCAATTGATGAAATGGCCAAAGAACCGTTTATTGATGAAAAAAAATTAGGAGCAGTTGGGGCAAGTGCCGGAGGTTACGCTGTATATTATCTGGCCGGGATTCATAATGGCAGGTTTAGTGCATTTATTGCCCATGACGGAATTTTTAACGAAGAAGCACAGTATCTGGAAACAGAAGAGATGTGGTTTGAAAATTGGGATAAAGGAGGACCTTTCTGGGAAAAAGATAATAAAATTGCCCAGGGAGCATACGCACATTCACCACATAAATTTGTCCATAACTGGGATACCCCTATACTTATAATTCATGGAGAATTGGATTACAGGGTTGTATATACACAGGGCATGACGGCATTTAATGGTGCACGCCTTAATGATGTTCCTGCACAATACCTTCATTTTCCGGATGAAAACCATTGGGTATTACGTCCTCAGAATGGCATTCTTTGGCAGCGGGCATTTTTTGCATGGCTTGATAAGTGGTTAAAATAAACCTTTGCTATTAACGCTCGCCCTTGAGAATAAAAGACCTTGAAAGAAGGCATACAAAGTATTATGACAACAAAAACGCTCGCAAAGCCGCAAGAACGCAAAGAAGAAAGGTTTCTCTGCGTCTTAGCGTCTTAGCGTGATAATTAAATCAAAATCTTTGCAAAATGACCGGACTAAACATAACCACACCTGCTTTAATGTTTTCGGCAGTTTCTTTAATTTTACTTGCATATACCAACCGGTTTTTAGCTTATGCCCAAATTGTACGAAACCTTTATTCTGAATTCAAAAAAAACAAAGATGCAATCTTGATAGGACAAATTAAGAATCTTCGCAGGCGCTTACATCTGATCCGCTCCATGCAAATATTTGGTGTTAGCAGTTTGTTCCTGAGTATGGCCTCTATGCTTTTTTTATACCTGGATATGAACTTATTAGGTGGTATTGCTTTTGGAGCAGGTCTTATAAGTATGATCGTTTCTTTGGCTATCTCCCTTTTAGAAATTCAAATTTCGGTAAAAGCACTCGACTTACATCTAAAAGGCATGGAAGATTAATTGTCTGTAAGAATACGTCAATAACTTCGTTATAATTGAAAGTAATTTTAAGTTTTGCAGAAGTTGGCAGTCCACAGTTTTCAGTAGGCAAAAACTTTGCAAAGACTGCCTACTGAGAACTGTAGACTGTTTACTTTAAAAAACAGAAGAAAACAAACATAAAAAAACTCTGACTTAAAAAAGCTAATCAAGTAGATCTTTAATCATCCAAACATCGCAACCACCATGCCCGGTATCGCCAATAGGTTTATCTAAAGGGGTAAAGCTAAACTTTTTATATAAACTGATTGCCGCATCCATATTCGGGAAAGTTTCCAGGTAACACTTTTTATAACCCGCATTTTTGGCAAATTCCAGGCATTTTTCAACTAAAGTCTTACCAATTCCCAGTCCCCTGATATCTGAATTGATATAAAGTTTCTGTAATTCGCAAATTTCACCACTATTCCCGGCAAGGAGTTTAATGCCAGAACCACCAACCAATTTACCATCCACTTCAGCTACAAAATAGACTTCATTTTTATCCTGATATGCTTCAAACATATGGTCAGTATCATAATCAAAATAGGCTGTATTCGGTCGGTTCCCTCCAAACTCAGTCAAAACCTCTCTGATGATAGTAGCAAGCCTTTTATTATCATTAGGAACTACTTTTCTAATTAGAATATCATTCATAAATAAAAATAATATTTTTCAAATTTAGTATTTTACCAATAAAAATTGTACCGTGTTGTACAAAAAGTTACAATCAGTCAAATATTATGCACGCATTTAAAAATAAATTTTAATTTCACTATCCCTAAAATAAAATAAATGTTTAATCTTAAAATAAGTAAAATGAAAAGAATACTAACAGTATTATTACTAATGGCATTAGTTGCAATTACTAATGCTCAAACAAAAATTACAGGAATTTGGCAATTGGCTGAAATGACTGTTGGCGGCCAGACTGTAAAAGTAGGGACTATGCACGTTGATTTTAATCAAAATGGGAAATTGTATATAAGTGGAAGAGAGTTTGGAATATGGAAATTTGACAAGACAAACAATATCCTTAATACCAATGCTGAAATGCAACTTGAAATTATTAAGGGTGATAATAAAATCGAAAAATTAACGAATGATGAATTAGTCCTTGTAAATCCGGATAACGGAATTCAAACATTTAAACGTACAAGTTTACCCTTTGGAAAAGAATACAAAAACAAAATTGTTGGCGAATATCTGTTTTTAAAAATAGAGGAAGCCAAAAAAACTGAAAATATTGGTAATACTATAGTGGATTTCCAAAATAACGGAACCCTCTATTTTCAGGGTATGTTTTTTGGAACATGGAAGTATGATAAAAAAAGCCAAACATTAATTGTTGATGCCCCTAAAATAAAAGAACTAAATGGTAATAATAAAGTAGAAAAGAAAGGTGATGAACTTATTCTTGTTAATACGAAATCGGCAAAAATGTTCTTTACAAAAATAGATAGAGAAAAAATAACTAAAGAAAACAAAGCATCTGGTTTGATTGGTTTATGGAAAATTGAAATAAATTATTCTAACAACATAATCGCAGTGGAAGAAGCAGTGGAAGAAGCAGTAGAGGAAGCAGTAGAGGAAGTTGTGGAAGAAGCAGTCGTAGAAACAACAAACGAAAATATTTCAGAAGAAACTAATAATTCTGGGTTTTCTGAAAGCAATGAAAATATTGAAATTAACTACTTATTTCTAAAAAATACTAATTTGTATAGTTATGGCCAGGGAAATGGTGGCCCTTTTGGTATGTGGATTTTGAATAAAAAGAAAAAATCATTTAGCATTATAGGTCGTTACATTCCATTTTCGGGCATAAATACTGTTGTCGAAATAAGTGAAAAGAAATTTATTTTTAAAGATAGTAAAGGGAAAAAATATATTGCCGTAAAAACAGAACAAGATGCTAAAAATTATGATAAATTGAACTTCAAAGAAGAGGAGTATTTTGAAATTACAGAAGACAGCAGAACTGTTAAAATAAAGCTTGATGAATCAAAACTTCCATGGAATGATTTTCATACAAATATTGAATATCTAAAAAGCATAAAAGCTTTAAAATACACTTGCCTTGAGCCACTTGAGCAATTAGAAATATTTAAGAAAACAGAATTATCCACACCTATAAAATATAATCAGGAAGAAAATATTATTGTAATAAATGATATTTATGATGGATATTCAGGCGATAATCCCAATGAAATAAATTATGGCAAATTAGATTTTTTTGACAAACCAATGTATCACCCATTTTTTATTTTTGAAAAAATTCTTACAGGAAAAATAACAGGCCAAGAAAAAATTACAACTCCTGCAGGAACTTTTCAATGTACTGTTATTGAAGGATACAGTGATTGGGATAAGAAAACAAAATTATGGATGATTAATGATAAACCGGGTGTGTACGCAAAAATAATTAAATCAGAGAAAAACATGTTTGATGATTATAAGCATTCTATTTTTCTTCTGAAAGAAATTGTAAAATAAACGGACTACAATAACTGCATAAAATATTAAAAAAGGCTTGGGATTTTAGAACCCTAAGCCTTTTTAATATTTACACCATTTAGCGAACATCTCTGTCTATCCCCTAATAGCTTTAATACCCGGCAATTCTTCACCTTCCATATACTCAAGTAAAGCACCACCACCAGTAGAAACATAGCTTACCTCATCAGCTAAACCATATTTATTAATTGCAGCAACAGAATCGCCACCACCAATCAATGAAAATGCACCATTTTTAGTAGCTTCAGCAATTGCCTGAGCCATTGCTTTTGTTCCGTTTTCAAATTTTTCCATTTCAAAAACACCAACCGGCCCGTTCCAAAGAATAGTTTTAGAATTATTGATAACCTCAATAAATTGTTTAGTAGTTTTTGCACCAATGTCAAGTCCCATCCAGTCATCTTTTATTTGAGACACATCACCTTCATAGGTATTTGCATCATTGCTGAAATCATCAGCACAAACAGCATCTACTGCCAAATGTATTTTTACATTATTTTTTTTAGCTAGTTCCAACAATTCTAACGACATTTCCAATTTATCATCTTCAACCAGTGAAGTTCCAATTTTTCCACCTTGAGCTTTAACAAATGTATAGGTCATTCCACCACCTATTATTAAATTGTCAACTTTTGGGAGCAACTCTTTAATAATAGTTATTTTACTAGAAACTTTAGCGCCCCCCATTATTGCGGTAAATGGCTTTTCAGCTTTTTGAAGCATGTTGTCAATATTTTTCAACTCATTTCCAATAACATAGCCAAACATTTTATCATTTGGGAAAAATTGTGCTATTATAGTCGTTGAGGCATGAGCCCTATGCGCAGTACCAAAAGCATCATTTAAATAAACATCTGCCAAGGAAGCCAGCTTTTTGGCAAATCCTTCATCACCTTTAGTTTCTTCTTTATAAAAACGCAAATTTTCCAGTAGCAAAACATCGCCTGGTTTTAATCCGTTCGATTTTTCAATAGCCTGTTCACCAATACAATCATCCGCAAACTGAACATCCATACTCAAAGACTTAGAAAGATGATTGACTAAATGCTTTAATGAAAATTTATCTTCCGGCCCCTCTTTTGGTCGTCCAAGGTGAGACATTAGGATTACCGAACCCCCATTTTCTATAATTTTTTTCACTGTTGGCAAAGCTGCCCTGATACGTGTATCATCCGTAATGTTAAAGTTTTCATCTAATGGCACATTAAAATCAACCCTAATAATTGCTTTCTTACCTTTAAAATCGTAATTGTCAATATTTTGCATAATAATAATTTAAATAATATATAAACTGTTCAGGCAACAAAAATAAAAAATATCACTGAACTATTCTATGATTAATATCAAATCAAAGGTTTTTTATACTTTTGTAGCTTGGATTAATTTTTAGAAAAATGCAATTTAGCAAGATCATAGGGCAACAAAAAATGATTGAACGGTTTATCAATACTGTGAAAACCGGAAGGATTAGTCATGCTCAATTATTACATGGCCCGGAAGGTTCAGGGAAACTTGAACTTGCTATTGCGTATGCCCAATACGTTTCCTGTACAAATAAATCGGAAACTGATTCATGTGGAACATGCCCATCCTGCATTAAATATGAAAAATTAATTCATCCTGATTTGCATTTTGTATACCCGGTTGTACGAACAAAGAAATTTAGCAAACCGGTTAGCGATAATTTTTCTGATGAATGGCGTACGTTTATTCTTGAACATAAAAAGCACAGACTTAATGTATGGCTTGACCTTATTGGAACAGAAGGTGGGCAAGCAGGAATTTTTGCACATGAGAGTAGTGAAATTATCAGAAAACTAAATTTAAAAACATTTGAGGCTGAATACAAAATCATGATTATCTGGTTACCGGAAAAAATGAATCAATCATCAGCCAACAAACTGTTGAAAATGATTGAAGAACCACCAATGAAAACTATATTTTTGTTGGTTTCTGATTATCCTGAGCTAATAATCAATACAATCAGGTCGCGTTCACAATTGGTGAAAATACCCAAAATTGACAATGAAAGTTTATCAAAAAAAGTTGATGAAACATACCAGCTTGAAAAAAATGAACTTAACCGAATAATAAAGTTGGCAAATGGCGATTATTTTAAAGTTCTTGATGTAATTGAAGAAAGTGACAATGAAAAGCATCATTTCAAACTTTTTATTGAATTAATGCGATTATCATTTGCAGCAAAAATTATAGATTTAACTAAATGGGTAGATGAAATTTCAAGTTTAGGCCGTGAACGACAAAAAAATTTTCTAAATTATTCATTAAAAATGTTTAGGGAAAATTTTATTTTAAATATTTCCCCTTCTGAAAAAGAAAAATTAAATCAATTTACAGCTGATGAAGAGAATTTCTCATTAAAATTTTCTACCTTTATTCATCAGAATAACATATTTGATATTTACGAAGAAATAAATAAAGCACATTTACACATTGAAAGAAATGGTATGGACAAGATTGTTTTTTTAGATCTTGCCTTAAAATTAGTAAAACTATTAAGACGTAAAGCCGCCTGATAATTATTCAGGTATAGATTATTAAAAAAGTTCCGAAATTTAAACTAGAAATAACAAATAGATTATAAACATTAAATCTCAACAATATAAATAGTTTGTTATTTATAATAAATTGCCGTGGAACAAATAATAGAAGCTAAATTTAATGTAGGCATCCATACCTCTATAATTATACTATATATAAAACACTTATTTATTTTGAAATCATGGGATGCACTATACATAATTCAAGAGGATGTACTACCTCTTTATCAAGCAATGGAAAGGAATGTAAAACTTCATGTGGAAAATTAAATGTTTTTAATTGGTTAGAAGATATTCCGGAAGGGATTAATCCACTAGATGTTGTTGAAATAAGATTTAAAAATACACGAAAAGACTTTTATAAGAATGTAAATGGAATCAAACTGGAAGAAGGTGATATTGTTGCTGTTGAAGCATCACCCGGACATGATATTGGTACTGTTTCACTTTCAGGTCAGTTAGTATTACAACAAT
Organism: Bacteroidota bacterium; assembly: GCA_039714415.1. Classification (GTDB taxonomy): domain Bacteria; phylum Bacteroidota; class Bacteroidia; order Bacteroidales; family NBLH01; genus NBLH01. The sequence goes on along the minus strand of JBDLJL010000001.1, from coordinate 94,110 downwards.
TAAAAAAGAACGCTGTTTCACCAACATCCGAATTCAAAAAAGTTTACCGCAAAGCAAAAATAGCCGATATTGACAAATGGCAAAATGCTATTGATCTGGAACATAAAACAATGATCAAAGCACGAGTTATTGCAAATGAGCTAAAGCTCAATATGAAAATTGGCGATGTTGAATACCAGGGAGATGGCAACAAAGCTATTTTCTATTATATTGCTGAAGAACGGGTTGATTTTCGGGAACTAATAAAAGTTCTGGCTGATGAGTTTAAAATCAGGGTGGAAATGAAACAAGTTGGTGCCCGGCAGGAAGCAGGAAGAATTGGTAGTATTGGTTCCTGTGGCCGTGAACTATGTTGCTCAACCTGGATTACAAATTTTGTTTCAGTTACGACTACTGCAGCCAAAGATCAGGAGCTATCTCTTAACCCGCAAAAACTGGCCGGACAATGCGGCAAATTAAAATGCTGCCTTAATTATGAACATGATTCGTATTTAGATGCTCAAAAAAGTTACCCTGACACTTCAATTGTTTTGGAAACAAGACAAGGAAGGGCTTTTCATTTAAAAACGGATGTGTATAAAAAACTAATGTGGTATTCGTTTAATGAAAATTCAGCTGTAAATTTAACTCCTGTAACTGTTGATCGGGTAAACGAAATTATCAAACAAAATAAAAAAGGGAATATTGTTGATGAATTGGTAAAAAAAGAAAGCCTTAGCCCTGATTTGGGAATTGGTTTTTCTGATGTACTTTCAAAAGAAAGCCTCAACAAGTTTGATAAAAAAGGAAAAAGCAGAAAAAAAAGACGAAAATCTTATCATCGTAATAAATCTTCAAACCAAAACCCTAAAAATTAATCAATTAGAAATTAGTTTATTAATGTCGAACAAATATATTCCATTTTTTATATTTTCCGTGATAGTCCTAAGTGGATTATATGCTTGCAAACAAAATACATTTTTTGAAAGCACGCTTGAAATACCTGGAAATTCTTGGGAAAGTGATAAAGCCGCTGTATTTGATTACACAATTTATGATACACTCCAGGTTTATGATCTGATTATAACTGTTTCAAATACTGACAATTATCGAAATAGTAATCTTTGGCTATTTATTCATACACACTCATCTAATGGTGAAATGGCAAGCGACACTTTAGAATTTACTTTGTCTAATGAAAAAGGTAAATGGTTAGGTGAAAAAGAAGGAAAAAGTTGGCATAATGAGCTCATCTATAAATCCAAAATTCGTTTTCCTCAAACCGGAAAATATTCAGTAGAAATTATTCAAGGGATGAGAGATTTGAAATTAAACGGTATAGAAGAAGTCGGTTTTAAAATTATAGAAACAAATTTGCAATAAAAAAGTGACAAAAAATAAGCTGGCAAAATTTAAAGAAATGCAGGGCTTTGATCATGTTTATCAGCCTGCTTATAATGAGGTGTTAAATAAAGATTATCACCTGAAAGGCAAATGGAAGGAATCTATTTTTAATAATTCAAACCCAATTGTGCTTGAATTAGGCTGTGGAAAAGGTGAATATTCCGTCGGACTTGCAGAAAGGTATCCGGAAAAAAATTTTATTGGTGTAGATATTAAAGGTGCCCGATTATTCAGAGGTGCAAAAACAGCACTACAAAAAGGTTTGAAAAACGCAGCATTTATAAGGACCAGGGTTGATTTTATTCAGTCTTTTTTTGGCAAAGATGAAATTAGTGAAATCTGGTTTACATTCCCTGACCCCCAGCCTAAAAAAATAAGAAAACGACTAAGTTCAAGTTGGTTTTTAAATCGCTATTCCGATTTTTTGGTTGATAATGCTATAATTCATTTAAAAACTGATAATAAATTATTCTATGAATACACAAAAGCTCTGGCAGAAGAAAATAATTTTGAAATAAATTGTTTTTCTGATAATGTATATGATGATCAAAGCCTGCCTGAAGAAGTATTAAATATTCAAACTTTTTATGAAAAACAATTTTTAGCAGAAAATAAAAATATCCATTATCTTGAATTTCATTTAAACAACATACTTCCATTTAAAGAACCAGAAGAATTTAATGCTAAATTTGCAAAACCATAAGGGAGTTTCTAAAAATAGTAAAGTTCAAAGCCTATTCCACTACTGCGGAAGCGCAAGGAATTTGCATTTTTAGAGATTACCATAAACTAAAAACACTTGGCTAAATTCATAAAAAAAACATTAATTATTCTTAATATAATTGGTGCGCTTTTCCTAATATTTGCGTATTTATCAGCATATGTCAGCCCGGCAGACTTCTCATATTTTGCCTTTTTCGGACTAATATATCCTTTTTTATTAATCATTAATATCCTCTTTATTGCATACTGGCTACTTAAAAAAAACAAACTTTTTATTATTTCTGCTTTAACAATTCTTATGGGGTGGAGTTTTCTAGGCAGTTTTTTTCAGTTAAATTTTAATAAAAAAAAATTCAATAAGAACGAGCAACAGGTTAAAGTTCTATCATATAATGTCAGGGTTTTTAATTTATGGAATTGGTCAGCAGAAAAAAGCCGTGCTCATAAAACATATCAATATATAAAAGAAAGTAAATCAAACATTGTTTGCCTGCAGGAATTTTATTCTAGTAAGCTATCTGGAAAAAACGCCAGAGATTCCCTGTTAAAAGCATCTTCATTAAAATATGCACATATTTCATTTGCCGAAAAAAAGAATAAAACCTATCATCATGGTATAGCTACTTTTACAAGTTATCCAATTGTAAAAAAAGCTAAGGTGCAATTAGAAAATTTTGAAAATTTTTGTATCTATACAGATTTAAAAATTTGGAAAGATACGATCAGGGTTTATAATGTACATCTTGAATCAATTCACCTAGGACATAGTGATTACAAGGCTATTGATAATTTAAATAATGATACAGTTGTAGATGTTATTCAATATAAAAATATTTTAAAAAAGTTCAAAAAAGGCTATATTAAACGTTCACGTCAGGTAGATATTATTTCAGCTCACATTAACAAATCTCCTTATTCGGTAATTGTTTGTGGCGATTTTAACGACCCGCCCTTCTCCTATTCATACCATCGTATAACCAGAAATCTTAAAGATGCTTTTAGGGAATCAGGAAATGGTATTGCCAGTACCTATATACATAAATATTCCACTTACCGCATAGATTACATTCTTCATTCGTCATCGCTGAAATCATTTAATTTCAGAAGATCAAAAGTTGAACTTTCAGACCACTACCCTATTGAAAGTATTTTTCAGATTGCTGATTAAAAAGGTAATTTATTTAAATCCACATTCCCTCCGGAGAGTATAATCCCTACTTTTTTTCCTAAAAACAAATGCCTGTTTTCAAGCAAAGCTGCTAAAGGAACTGCAGATGATGGCTCAACAATAATTTTCATTCTTTCCCAAATAATGCGCATAGCTTCTATTATGCCATTTTCACTTACCGTTACGATATCATCAACTTTTTCAGAGATTATTTTGAATGTCAAATCGCCTAATGATGTTAACAAACCATCAGCAATTGTATTCGGGTTTTCAGATGGAATAAGATACCCGGCTTTAAATGACCTATAAGCATCATCAGCATTTTGAGGTTCAGCGGCAATGACTTTTATTTTAGGGTTAATCCCTTTAGCAGCAGTTGCTGTTCCACTAATTAATCCACCGCCACCAACCGGTGACATTATAATATTCAGATCAGGATACTGATCCAAAAATTCTATAGCTGCTGTTCCCTGACCGGAAATAATATATTTATTATTATAAGGATGGATAAATTTGGCCCCTGTTTCTTTTATTACATTATTTAATTTTGATTCCCTGGCAACAAGGGTTGGTTCGCAAAAAGTAATTTCTGCACCATATGATTTAACAGCTTTCTTTTTAATATCCGGTGCTGTCTTTGGCATAACAACATAGGCTCTCACTCCAGCATTTTTAGCTGCCAACGCCAAAGCTGCTGCATGGTTTCCAGACGAGTGTGTAGCAACACCAAGTTTTTTTTCATGATCATCAAGTAATAAAACAGCATTTGTAGCACCACGAAATTTAAACGCCCCTACTTTCTGAAAATTTTCACATTTAAAATAAACAGATGCCCCAATTGTTTTATCAATACTTGAAGCCCTTAGAACCGGAGTGTGATGAATAAATGGCCTTATTCTTTCATGGGTTCTTTTTATATCATCTAAATGCGGAATTTCTTTCATGAATAATTAAAGCTTAAAATTCGTTTACAGCCAATCAAACATTATTTACCATCTCTTTTCATAACTGTTAAAACGGTATTAATCAGTATTTTAAAGTCGAAATACAGTGACATATTCTTAATGTATATAACATCAAATTTAAGCCTTTCTAACATTTGTTCAAGATTTTCAGCATAACCAAATTTTACCTGCCCTAGTGAAGTAATCCCCGGTTTTACTTTAAGTAGCAGCATATATTCAGGTGCTTTTTGTATAATCTGATCAATATAGTATTGTCTCTCCGGTCTTGGCCCTACAATAGACATATCCCCTAATATTACATTAATAAACTGTGGGATTTCATCAAGCCTGGTTTTTCGCATAAACATTCCTAATTTGGTAATTCTGGGGTCATCGACAAACGAAAGTGTAGGTCCGTCTTTTTCAGCGTTTTTTACCATTGACCTGAATTTAAAAATATTAAACACTTTCCCATTTTTACCAACCCGTTTCTGTTTATATATAATTGGCCCCTTTGAAGATAATTTTACAGCAATTGCGGTGGATAAATACACTGGTGACATTAAAATTATAAATAAGAAAGATAAGATAATATCAAAAACCTTTTTGAAATTCTTTTCCCAAACCGGCATTAACTCTGAAGAAACCCTTAATAAAGGAGTTCCGTCCATTAATGATAATTCAATTTTACCAATTAAAATTTCAAATAAATCAGGAATGATCTTAACACGTACTTTTGTATGTTCAAGGGCAGTAATAATATTTTGAATTTCAGAATGTTCATGAACTTCTACCGCAATAATAATTTCTTCAATCTTATAATTTTTTACTATTTCGTGAACATTGTCAAAACTACCCAAGTGCTTTAAAGCTTCCTTTAACGAACTACTAATTTTAGTCTTAACATTTACAAATCCCAAAAATCTGTAACCAGCTGATTTATTCCTATTAAAAAAATCTTCATAAACATTTTTAGCTTTACCATTACTACCAATAATCAATGTGTTAAAGCCAATTTTCTTATTTCTTATTTTATAAATAGTTCCTGATGTAATTGTCAGTCTTGGAATGTAAGTTAAAGTAAAATGTAGTAAAAATAAAACTGAAAAAGAAAAATAATAATCAGTGTAAGACGATACCTGGTCATCTAGAAGAAAGGCAAAAAAGAGAATTATAACACCAATTATAGAAATTACAAAGGTTTGATACAATTCCTGAACTCTTGATTTACGGTAAATATCATAATAATATCCACTAAAAGCATATATAATAACCCAAAAACAAATAATTACAAGAATGCTTATGAAAAAATCAGTAGTATAATTTAATTGAACAGGGTATCCGAATTTTGCCAATTCTATATACGATTTTCGAAAGTAACTAAATAATATCCAGGCAACCGAAGCCGATAAGACGTCAAAAAAAAGATACTTTGCTGTATGAAAATTTTTATTCATAAAATGAATAAACGTAAAAATTTGGATATTATTCCTGAAAAAGCATTATTTTGTAATAAAATACCAAAAGGTTACTTGGTAATATAGTTTTAACAATTTTAATCTATTTTAGGCGTTGTTTTTTATAGATTTGTTGTTTTATTAAACAAAATTATTGACCATAAAAACCAGAGCAAAACTATAAATATGCCATATTTTAAATATACCAAGTTCATAAAAATAATGTTTGTTGCCTTGTTTTTTACAATAACAGCTTGTACAACAAAAAAAAACACATCTGTGACCCGGTCTTACCATAATTTAACTGCAAGGTTTAATATATATTTTAACGGTATCGAAAGTTTAAAAGCTGGATTGAGAAAAGCAGACAAAAGCTTCCAGGATGATTATTCAAATATACTGCCTATCTATAAGTACAATGAGTTGACTGTAGCAACCATGCTTACACCAGAAATGGACAGAACTATTCAAAAATCAGCGAAACTTATTAAGACACACTCTATTACTGTTAAACCAAAGCTAGATAAAAAAAAGAAGTTAAGTACTAAAGACCGTGAATTTTTAAACAAACCGGAATATTGCAACTGGATTGATGATGCTTATTTGATAATGGGGCAAGCTCACTATTTTAAACGAGAGTTTATAACTGCAGAGCAAACTTTCCTACTTATAATGAATAAATTTAAAAAAGAGCCCATAAAATATGATGCAAAGTTATGGTTGGCAAAAACAAAAATAGAAACAGCAGATTATGAGGATGCCCAAACACTTCTAAAAGAACTTAAAAGAGCATCTAAAAAGCCAAAAAGCATGAACCAAGAAATAAATTTGGTTTACGCTGATATGAATATGAAACAAAAAAACTATAAAAATGCTATTGATTATTTAAAAAAAAGTATTAAAAATGAAAAAGAGAAAAAATTTAGAACCCGCTTAATTTTCATATTGGCACAACTTTACAACAAAGAAGAAAATTATAAAGATGCTATAGTCAATTTTAGGCTGGTGATTAAAAATAATCCCAGTTATGATATGACCTTTAGTGCAAAAATAAAACTTGCAGAAATTTATGAAAAAACAAAATCGGATGGAAAAGACTTAAAAAAAGAGCTTTTAAAAATGTTAAAAGATGATAAGAATATTGATTATCTTGACCAAATTTATTATGCACTTGGACGTATTGAGTTAAATGACAAGAATATTCCTGAAGCTATGGAATATTTTAGACTATCAGCCTCTGCAAATTCATCCAGCAAAAATCAAAAAGTAAAAACTTTCATGGTCTTAGCGGATTATTACGGGAAAAAGGGAAATTACCAATTAGCCTCACCTTATTATGATAGCACAGTTAATTTAATGGAAAAGTCTTTCCCTGATTATGAGGTGCTTTACCCTAAGATGAATAGTTATGCCAAGCTTATGCAGCAATTAAATATAATTAGCACACAAGACAGCCTGCAAAAAGTTGCAAAACTTCCTGAAAATGAAAGAAATAAAATAATAGACAAGCTCATAAAGAAAATAGTTGATGCCGAACAGGCTGCTGCCAGTGCAAATCAAACAACTAATAATAGTTATGATCCTTTTATGAACGACCGAAGTAATAATTTTAACCAAAACCAACCCAAAGGTGGTGGATGGTACTTTTATAATCCCCAAACGGTAAGCTATGGCCAAACTGAATTTAAGAAAAGATGGGGTGACAGAAAACTGGAAGATTTATGGAGGTTAAATAACAAAAAAATGTTGGCAGAAATTGATGTAGAATCGGATGAGCAAAATAATGAAGAAAATAATGATCAGGATGATAACCAAACTACAAAACTCAGTAATAAAACAAGGGAGTTTTATATAAATGATCTGCCGTTAACAGATGAAAAAATAGCTGAATCAAACAAAAAAATACAAACTGCGTTATTGCAAGCTGGTGTTATTTATGCTGATGAATTAGATGAAAAGAAAAATGCTATTGATATTTTAGAGTTATTATTACAAAGGTATCCACAAACTGAAAAACGTTTAGATGCACTACAGTTACTATTTAATACAAGCACACGAAATGCAGATTATAGCAGGGCAAATAAATACAAAAACCTTATCATTACTGAATACCCTGAAAGCCTTAATGCAAAAATTCTTTCAGACCCAAATTATCTATCTGATCAAAAAAGAAAAGGTGAAGAAGTTGAAGAATTATATTCGAAGACCTATTCATATTTCAATAATAAAAAATATGATCAGGCAATTAATTTATGCAATAGAGCCATAAAAGATTATTCTGACGACAAATTAAGTGCAAACTTCCAATTTATTAAGGCACTTTCATATGGTGAATTGGGTAACAAATCAAAACTAAAAGAAGAACTGGAACTTTTGGTTTTAGAACATCCTAATGCAGAAATTTCGGCTAATGCAAAAAAAATTCTCCTATTGATTGATTCCGGTAAATATAATGAGAAGCTTTATACCTTTGAACCAGACTCACTACATTATTATGTAATTGTGGCACCAAATAATAAAGTTGACTTTAATAAATTAAAATTCAGCTATTTGTCATTTAATGTTGACAACTATAACCAGCTCGACCTTAAAGCTTTTCAGATAGAATTAGATATGGAAAGAACTATGATTGTAATACAACAATTTGAGAATTCAAATGATGCAAAGTTGTATTATCAGCAATTGATTAATAAAAAAGTACTAGGCGAATATAGCTCAGTCCCGTTTAAACATTTCATTATATCAAATAACAATTATAAAAAATACATAAAAGATCAAAGCACAGAAAAGTATTTAACGTTTTTTGATGAAAATTATAGTAATTAAAATCTGTCTATAATGTCAGCGTTTTACTTATGGTAACCTCTAAAAATCCACCTTATTTTAAACCATAGCCTTTCATATTTTACAAATATAACCCGTCAGAGTTTTTTTTGAGTACACACAAAGTTCTAATCTTGTAACTTGCAAAGTCTTTTAGACTTAGTAAGTTTAATTTATTTGTATAACAAAACTTCGCAAGTCTGTTAGACTTACTAAGTTATCCCAAACTGCTAAGATCTCTGAGATTCTCCGCTAAGGCGGAACAAATACTGATAATTGTTTTGTAGGTAATTAACCGTTAACCAGTACCTGCAAGTTTATAATAAATCAGTGGTAATAAAAAAAGATTGACATTATATACGGACTCTATTTCGATGCTAAAATCCACTTTTCAATCACTTTTGGAAAATGCTCGTATTCTAATTTGTGTATCTTCTGTGCCAATGATTCAGGTGAGTCGTTCATTTCTATATTACATTTTGCCTGAAAGATTATAGCCCCATCATCATATTTTTCATTTACATTATGGATACTAATACCACTTTCTTTTTCCCCATTATTAATTACTGCATTATGAACATGCATACCATACATACCTTTCCCGCCATATTTGGGCAACAAAGCCGGATGAATATTAATGATTTTATTTTTAAAAGTAAAAATTAAATTTTTTGGAATCAGCCACAAAAAACCGGCAAGAACAATAAAATCAATGTTTTTTTCTTTTAATAGCTGTATAACTTCATCAGAATCATTAAAGGTTGACCTGTTAAAAACTTTTGTTTCAATCTTTAAATTAGTAGCACGTTCAAGCACAAATGCATTTTTATTATTGCTTAAAACAAGCACTACCTCAATTCTTTTGTTGTTTTTAAAATATTTGATAATATTTTCCGCATTTGTTCCACTACCCGATGCAAAAATGGCTATCTTATTCATAAGAAAAATGATTTAAAGAATTAATATTCTATTCATTTAATTTTCAATCTTGTTTAGGTAAGTGGTATTAAATCACTCAACTGGTTCATCTATCTATATTAAATGTCTGAAATTTAACCCTGTCCTACTGTAAAGGGATTACTTTTTCTAAATTAAATCCCTCTATGAATGTTCAGGATAAAAACTTTTTTATCCATGCCGAAATTATAACAAGCTTTTATATTTTCAAAAATTTTTATAGATTCATAAATAGTATTCTCTTATGAGCTAAAAATACTAAATCAAACAATAGAAAATTCAATATTTAAGCTTATTTAATTTTTTTTTTCAGCTAATTTATTTTTCTTTGCAGATTCATAACGGAATTAATTATTTTATTAACTAAATTTTAAGAATTATGTCAGACATTGCATCAAGAGTGAAAGCTATTATAGTAGATAAGCTAGGAGTTGATGAAAATGAAGTAACTGAATCAGCAAGCTTCACAAATGATCTAGGTGCCGATTCTCTTGACACTGTAGAATTGATCATGGAATTTGAAAAAGAATTCAATATTGCTATCCCTGACGACCAGGCAGAAACTATTGGAACTGTTGGTGACGCAATAAAGTATATTGACGGAAACGTAAAATAAGTATTTACTTATTACAAAGTGGAGCTGCATTTAATGTATGCTCCTTATTTTTTACAAATTTTCAACAAGGCCAAAAATTTTGTTTTATGGAATTAAAACGAGTTGTCGTTACAGGGATTGGTGCAATTACACCACTTGGAAATACTGCTGAAAAATTTTGGGATAGTTTGAAAAATGGAGTAAGTGGAGCGGGTCCTATAACCCGTTTTGATGCCTCAAATTTCAAAACAAAATTTGCCTGCGAAGTAAAAGATTATAACCCAACTGATTATTTGGATCGCAAAGAAGCAAGAAAACTGGATTTATATGCCCAGTTTGCTATGATTGCTGCAAAAGAAGCAATTGAAGATTCAAAATTAGACTTGAATAGTATAAATCTTGACAAAGCAGGGGTTATCTGGGGGTCAGGGATTGGAGGAATTGATACATTGACTCAGGAAGTAAAGAACTATGTGAAAAATGATGAAATTCCAAAATTCAATCCATTCTTTATCCCAAAAATGATCTCTGATATTGCTGCCGGACATATTTCCATGAAATATGGTTTAAGAGGGCCAAACTTTACCACTGTTTCAGCATGTGCTTCTGCAACAAATGCGATAATTGATGCCTATACTTATATTAGGCTGGGAAAAGCAAATGTGATGGTAACCGGAGGTTCTGAAGCATCTGTTAATGAAGCAGGTGTTGCAGGGTTTAATGCAATGCGGGCAATTTCTGTAAGGAATGATGATCCGAAAACGGCATCGCGTCCATTTGATGTAGACCGCGATGGTTTTGTAATGGCTGATGGTGGAGGATCTATTATTCTTGAAGAATATGAACACGCCATAAAACGTGGTGCTACAATTTATGCTGAATTAGCTGGTGCCGGATTATCTGCTGATGCTCATCATCTTACAGCACCACATCCTGAAGGTAAAGGTGCTATATTGGTTATGAACAATGCACTGGAAGATGCAGAAATGAAACCGGAGGATATTGATTATATAAATGTTCATGGAACATCAACACCCTTGGGCGATATAGCCGAACCCATTGCTATTAAAGATGTATTTGGTGAACATGCCTATAAATTAAGTATAAGTTCAACTAAGTCAATGACAGGACATTTGCTTGGAGCGGCTGGTGCTGTTGAAGCTATTGCATCAATCTTTGCAATTAAATATGGAATAGTGCCACCCACAATAAATCAGTTTAATCTTGACGATCGAGTTGATTCAAAACTGGACTTTACATTCCATAAAGCTAAAAAACGGGAAATTAGGGCTGCCCTCAGTAATACATTTGGGTTTGGTGGTCATAATGCATCCGTAATATTTAAAAAACTATAATACAAGATTTGTGCTTCGGAAATTCCTGGCATTCAAAATATTATTTAGAAAAGATAAAGATCTCCTGATCTCACTTCGGGAGGTGCTTGGTTTTTATCCCAGAAACCTCAGCTTTTATAAAACTGCTTTTACCCACCGATCTGCCTCATTTAAGATAAATGGTGAACGTATAAATAACGAAAGGCTTGAATTCCTTGGTGACTCTATTTTAGATGCCATAATTAGTGACTTTCTTTATCATAAGTACCCTAATTACAAAGAAGGTTTCCTGACTGAGATGCGCTCAAAAATTGTCAATGGAGAAAAACTGAAAGAACTAGCCCGTTTTATAAGGTTGAATGAATTTATTGTTCAAAAAGGAACTTCTAAAAGTGCTATTACAAAAATTCATGAAGATGCTTTTGAAGCACTGATTGGTGCAATTTACCTAGACAAAGGCTACCACAAAACTTATAAATTTGTTAAGGCTAAAATTCTTGAAAAGTACATTGATTTTGAAGACCTTGAAGATTTAAACCTCAATTATAAAAGCCAGCTAATTGAATGGGCGCAAAAAATAAAAAAACCGGTTTCATTTGTTTCAAAAACTGATGCTGATGAAGAAAAATGTTTTAGCTCAGAAGTTGTTTTCGATTCTAAAACAATAGGAATTGGCAAAGGTCATTCAAAAAAAGAAGCCGAACAAAACGCCGCTAAGGAAGCAATTAGCTACTTACTCCATTCATTTTAATGAAAAAGACTGAAACAAAGGGGATGTAATGAAATTAATAGATTTTTATTAACACCTCCTTAACGTTAATCTAAAATTATTATCTTGCAATTTCTTTTTAAAACTTATTTTTTGCGTCAGAATTAAAATTAAAATAATTTTGAAAAAAAAAGTCATTAAATTATCAGTTGAAAATGAATTTAAACTAATTGGTATTGCAACAAGCTTTAGTACCCATAAATTAAGCTGGTTGCTAAACACCAGGCTAAATACAGATTTTAAACAGACCAAAGACCTGATCTTAAGAAGTAAAGATTCGGAAAAAGATACAAATTATTCCGTATATGAGTATGATACAAAATCCGGTATTACCTACAGCCTGATTGAAAATAATAGCAATTCAGGAATTCTAATTAAACAACTTAATAATATTGATTACCTGCTAAAAATTGAAGGTGGTTTTTCAGATAAAAATATGGAACAGCTTACAAAAAAGATAAGAGAAACAGACCATATTATTGCCTGCCTAATTATTGATATTCAAAATATTAAGCAAAAAGAAATTGATCTGATAAGTTAAGGTGTTCTCTAAAAATTCAAATATCAAAGCCTGTTCCGCTACTGCGGAAGGGTTCAAATTTTTCATGGCTCGATTTTACTTTTGTAAATGCAATGTGCTGAGCAGTTCGATAAACTCACTGTGTCACATGTCGAAGTAAGTGTCTTGAAAAATTTGAGTAACGAAGAGGTTTGGGTTTTTAGAGGCTACCTTAATCACCCTTGAGTTTATTTGAACTTACCTCATATAAACGACCAACATTAAAATATATACCCCTAAGGTTTCTATCATTTTCAAAAACACCAAGATACTCACAGGAATTATTTGCAATTTGCTGCTGTCCATTATACCGCAAGCCCATTTCATTCAGAATATCAAACTTATGCAAATCATCAATTACATGTATTCCTGAATTCCTTATTATTCCATCACCTGTTGACCTAATCGCTTTGATGATCATTTTTCTTTTAAATTCCGCATCATAACTTTTTTCATGATCACCATTATGATAATAAGCATAATCAAGAATCTGAAGAGAGCGCAAATCAAATGGGGATGATTTCAAAATTAAATTGGCATATTTAATCATTTGGTCCCTATCACTTTTAGTAATTTCTTTTTTGCTATAAAATACTGCAAGGTTTTTCCTATACTCTGAATCAACATACGGATTATATACAACCTGAAAAGTATAACCATAATATAAATACCTAAATTCCTCAACAGATAGTTCCCTGTCAGCAGCTAAATACCTTCCAAATAGCTTTGGATAGAAGTGAACGGAGGTTTCATCTTCAATTTGACTACCAATTTTTTTATAGTCCGGTTTCACCTGTCCTGAAAGTGCTAGAGAAAACAGGAATGTAATTATTAGAACAATATGGTAACTAATATGTTTCATATTAAAATTAAACAAGGCCTTTTACTATTATAACGTAAAAGTCCCTGTTTTTCATATATATTAGGTCGTTTTATTATAGGTGCTTCTAAATTTAAGAGGTGGTTACCTATAATGTTTGTAAAATGCAACAATAGTTTCAATCCCTTTATAGAAATTTTCAAGCGGATAATTTTCATTTGGTGAATGAATAGCATCCTCTTCCAAACCAAAGCCCATTAATATTGATTTTATACCCAAAATTTCTTCAAAAGTTGAAATAATTGGTATACTGCCACCACTTCTTGTAGGAACCGGTTTTTTACCATATACTTCAGTATAAGCTAATTCTGCAGCTTTATAAGCCGGCATATCAATTGGTGAAACATAACCTTGTCCGCCATGCAAAGCCGTTACTTTTACTTTAACTGTCGGCGGTGCAATTGTTTCAATATGTTTTTTGAATAATTCACTAATTTTTTTGTTATCCTGATTAGGAACCAGCCTCATAGAAACTTTTGCATAGGCTTTTGAGGGTAAAACAGTTTTAGCACCCTCACCTGTATATCCGCTCCACATACCATTAACATCTAAAGATGGTCTGATTCCGGTACGTTCATTCGTGCTATATCCATTTTCCCCATCAACTAAATCAATGTCAAGGTTTTTCTTATATTTCTCAAGATCGAAGGGTGCTTTGGCCATTTCCTTGCGTTCTTCATCACTTACAACAATTACATCATCATAAAAACCAGGGATGGTAATTTTACCTTCATCATCTGTTAAAGAAGCAATTATTTTTGTTAAAACATTAGCAGGATTAGCGACTGCCCCACCAAAAATACCAGAATGTAAATCTTTATTTGGTCCGGTCAGTTCAATCTCAAGAAAACTTAACCCCCTTAAACCTGTAGTAATTGAAGGAATATCACGGGCAATCATCCCTGTATCTGAGACAAGGATAACATCGGCTTTTAACATTTCCTTATGCTCTTTACAGAAATCACCAAGACTAGGTGAACCAACTTCTTCCTCACCTTCAATCATGAATTTAATATTGCAACTCAAATTACCCGTCTGGACCATTGTCTCAAAAGCTTTTGCATGCATAAAAGCTTGTCCTTTATCATCATCTGCCCCTCTTGCGTATATTTTACCATCTTTAATCACAGGCTCAAAAGGGTCACTATTCCATAGGTCAATCGGGTCAACCGGCATAACATCCATATGGCCATAAACCAAAACAGTTGGTAAAGAAGGGTCAATTATTTTTTCACCATAAGTTACCGGATTCCCTTTAGTTTCCATAACCTCTGCCCTATCAACACCAGCTTTAAGCATGGCTTCTTTCCAGTACTCAGCAGCTTTATACATATCCGGTTTATTTTCTTCTAAAGAACTGATTGAAGGAATTCTTATCAAGCCAAAAAGTTCCTCTAAGAATCTTTCTTTATTCGCCTCTATATAATTTTTTACTTCGCTCATTTAAATATATTTTAAGGTTTTTTACAAAAATAATCATTTAGGACTTCTATGTCAATAATAAAATAAAAAAGATGCTTTTAATATTTGAATTGCTTGTGACTTGAATTCATATTAGGCCAAGTTCGCCATTTTATATTTTTAAGCATATAAATTCACTTTATTAATGGAAATTATATCTAAATACATATAATGAAGCGTTTGGCAGAATTTGTAAAGGAGCGTAGAAAGGAAGTGAAGCTTATATAAATATCCTCAAAATAAGATATGAACGACTAAAAATGATAGACAATTAGTAATAAAACAACAATTTTTGGATACTGGGTTAATTCAGTTGATTAGAGCAACTAATTTCACAACCGCCGGGTTAACCCGGCGGTTCATCAACGGATTTGACCCAACAACAATTTTTGAATGTAAATTGGATTCTTTTATATTTTAAGCATATAAAATTTACTTTTTTATTATTTTTAGGCGCTCCCCGAAAAAAAATGGGGTAGGCTATGAGTAAAGATTGACTTTTAGAAAAATAAAATAAACTTAACCTATTATATGAAAACCTTATTACCACTCCTACTGATTATCCTAAACTCTATTTTCAGCCTACAGGTAAACGCCCAGTTTAAACAGATAAAACAATCTGTAACTACGGAAAATAAGCCTGCTAAAAAAAATACTCGTGATTATTACAAAGTAACAACTAAACGAAAAAGAAGTCATCTTGTTTGTTCGCATTCCATGTATATGGAAATATCGCATTATAATGCTGAAGGAGAAGTGACTGAAACCTACCCTTTGGCCCAATCGGTTTCAGTTAGAAAAAGTTGTGACCGCTACCTTTATACTTTGGAATCTACTACTAAATATATTGTACTATACACTGTATTGTTTGAAACACTGCTTGAAACACCAACAGGAACAGTCATAGACTATGGCGAGAACCTATATTATCAATACCTTGATAAAACTACAGCTACTCTCTCTGATCCTGTATTAATCCAGGACCGTATAGACCTGAAGATGATTTCTGAGACAATGACCAGTGCCAATATAAAGTTCCGTTGGACCGGAAAGAAACTTTTAATTGCTGCTATGCTGCGTACCAGAAACGAATATGTTCTGAAGGTGATGGACGGAAACATGAATGAGCTTTTCTCGAACCAGTACTTCCTTGGGGAAAATACCAAAAAAGTAAACATTACCTCCTTAAAGGAGAATAACAGTGGAAATATATATATCGCATTCCAGAGAGAAATATTGCGCCCAGATGCAAAGCTATTGGATTTCCCTACATATGATTTCCGTATTAATAAGATAGACAATAATGGTAAACAAACTCAGTTTGTTATGGGAGGAGAGACAAAGATAATAAATAGTAAGCTATTGGGCGATTCACTCAAATTAAGTGCAAAAAGATATAGTATCCCATTCATTTTTGAAGAAGAACAAACATTGGAGTTCCTATCTGCCTATAGCAACCTGAGTAAGCTTAATTACATACATGGTCTTTCTTCCCATAAATTTGATAAGAAAAGCGGTACCCTGATTGATAGTACACATATATACTTTGTGGACGATTTTGTAAAACTGGGATACAAACCTTATAGATATAATAATGGAAGTGAAGCAATAAGGAATATAGATTTACAAAGGTATACCGACAGAAGTGATGGAGGGAAGTTGCTTTTTATATACGAAAGTCCGTTTAAATATGATTTTGAAAGAACGAAAACAAGAAAAACGAAAAGTACAACCTCTGATAATGGTTTCAAAGTTGAAACCACTACTACCATCACCACAACCACTGAACATACCAAGTCTACACATGGAAGTATTGCACTGGTAAGTCTGGATAAGAATAGAAATGTAGAATGGACAAGGTTAATCCCTATAAGGCAGGGTGAAGAAGATAGTGAGATGATTTACATTGGTTATATCTATTTTAAAACCGACAGATACGATTACTTTCTGTTTAACGACCATATAAAAAATGAAACAATTTTAAGCTGGCCTAAAAAAGCATTCACATTTTATCCAAAAAAGAGCATTGTACGGCTTATGGCTGTGGACAGGGAAGGAAATGTTTATGACAAAACCTTAATGCGTAACAAAGCAATAGTGCCGAAACAGTGCTCAGTATCATACAGGGAGAATAAAATCTACTTAACCGTAGCTATAGATAAGAAAGGAAATACGCAACAGGTAGTAATGGAATTTTAAATAGTCCTGAATAGAAGCCCGCTGTCATTTTATTTTTTCAGTTTTTTTAGGCAATCGTTTTTTTTCGCCTGCGAAATATGCTGGAAATTTTATTGAAAAAATGTGCCATCTTAAAATAAAATATCCTCCGGATAATTAATAAACTAAAACCCATTTGATAAATTTCTGTTTCATTCATTTTTAACACCTTTCGAAAGCGCCTAATTATCCTTTTCGGCTTTGGGTATTTCCTGATATAGTAATTTAAAAGTGCTTCATCACTTTTTATAAGTTCAAGATACCAATCTTTCTTTTGAAATGAGGTTTTTAGCACATATTTGTTTAATTGTAGTTTTTGATTATCTGTTAACTGATTAAAAGCCTCAAGATCAAACTTATCCGTATTACATAATTGTTCAATTAATATCAATGTAGGGCTGTTGTTTATAATTTCTTTTGAAATACCTGCGTCCAGAAATTTTGCCGCTATTTTACTATTATCAATGATGATTAATAAATAATCAGCAACTGTTGAAAATTCCAATTTATCATGAATAAATAATAACTTGTCTTTTATTGACATAATTTTATTTAATTCTTTAAACAACTTCCTTTTAAATTCTTCTTTACATTTTTTTGTGAATAATTTTTCAACTAGATCTATGTTTACTTTTGCGAAACATTCAATATTCCAATTATCAGTTAAGTTATATGTTGTTTTTGCAAGCATGGATTTAGAAAGATTATGTGCTTCCTCAATATAAAAATGAGTTTCAATTGAACCTGAGCATCCTGTAGCCCATTTGGTAAATGGACTTTGTTCTTTATTAACCTTAAAATCCTGGGCCAACTCGATTAACTTTTTTGATAGTTTAACTAGTGTTGATGCACTCCCTCCCCTTGGAGCATTGTTCTTATAGGCAACAAATGTTTTATTATAGTCCATCATTCGACCACCATCATACATTGTATCCCAGCCAACTTTTACTTTTTGCTCATTTGGTAAATAACAAATAAGTTTGTTGAATAGCTCCCTGGCCTCGGTTTCCTTAGCATGTACAATAAACTTTTGCTCAGCATTTTCCTGATTAAAGCTATCGGTAAGGTGTAATAACATTTGCCCTTCAAAGCTACCTTCTATTTTTGGTAGTTTCTTCTCAGCCTTTTCTACAATTTCAGAATCAAGCTGTATGGGTAACATATTACCACTTTGTTTATCTATATAACTGCTGTTAAGTAATTTACTGCGAGAATTGTATTTATATTTTTTTACTAATTCCATCAATTGATTAGGGGAAGGTAATTGTTGCCACAAATCCTGGGGGAACATAAATACATGACAAAGAAAAACACCACCCCTACCAAGCATATCAACTTCATTCGCTAAAATATTGATGTTAAAAACAAAAAGGTAAGTTTCTTCTTTTATTTTATTAAAATAAACAACTTGCTTTGATAAAAAATCATCATTACCTGGGATATAAATATGATTTTCCAACACTAAAACATCTGTAGCCGTTAGAAATTTAAGCGGGTAAAATGCAGTATGGAAGTCTTTTTTGTCAAAAGGGCTATCTTCCGGGTTGAGTTTTGTATAAACAAGTTGATGAATTTTATAGCTTCCCATTACAGATTGATTTTATAATTCTTCAGTTAAATATTCTACCTTTAAAAAATGTTGCTCAAGTAATCTTTTCGTATTTTCAGATATTGGTACATCACCAACAACCCTGATACTTACTTCATTAATTAGTTTGTACCTATCAATTTCATTATAAAAAAAGGTAATTATTTTAGAGATAACAAAATTGTAATCTTTGATTTCCTCATTATTATGAATTTCAATAACATCATAATCACCATATCTTATTTTACCTGACCTATGATCCCATAAGGTAACATAATAGTCATTTTCAAAAAGTTTGTCGTTTTCAATTAAGCCTATTAAACCGACCAAACGTACTGCCATACCAATTTTATTACGCCTGAGACATTTTTTACCCTTTCTGCAACGAACACTTCTATATCCCATTATTGTATAATCCCTTGTTCTTGTATAGTGTTCAGTACAAATTAAATAGGGGTATTTTTCGATAATTGCATAATGTATTTTTTGACTAGTAGCCGTTATAATTATTTGGATAAAATAAGCATAAGCAAAAAAGAAAGGTGTAATAAGAATAATTGCAGCAAAAATAAAACTCATCCAAAAGTGCTCATATGCTCCCTTAGTGGTAAATGACACATCTTGTGATAAATAATAATCTAAAACAAGAATAACCGGAAAGCCAATGGCTACAAAAATACCCATTAAAACCAGTCGGTGTTTAACATTCAATGTATTGGCAAGTGCTAATATTCCAAATGCAGCTAATGCAATTAAATAATACTTATTCCTAAAAATGCAGAAAACTGCAACGAAAACTGCAATTGTCAAAATTATTATAGCAAAATTTTTGTTTTTTTTATCTATTGGGTGCATAATAACAAGTTTAAAAAAACCACCATCGTCGGGGAGGTTTAATATTTGGGGCATGCAAAGCCCATAAAAAAGGATCGAGAACACATTTAGGATCAAGTGGCGAGAGCCCTTTAACTAATTTATTTTCTACCGGGGCATCACCTAATGCAGATGTAAGCACAAAATTAACCGTACGAAAATGATTTTTTGCCAGGTTGATAAAACCATTGCAATTGTTTTCACGAAGCCATCTTTCGATATTAGCAGAATTATGCCTGATCTGGTCTAAAGAATAACTATCGAGATACTGGAATTGCTCAAGAGTTCCATTTTTAAAATAATCAACTATTTCAAGATTTAATTTTCTTTCACCTTCAGCTTTAACCAATTCATCCGATTTTGTAAAAACAAAAACAATATTCTGTTTTTTTGATAAATTTGCCCCAAACCGACTATAAACTACATGTATATACCTGTCGAGCAAACCCATTGTCTTTAGGTTCCAGTCATCTACAATATCTTCTTCAATCAAACTCATTATAAAAAAAATAGTGTCGGAATGAGCCAGATATTTCCCCTTTTGTGTCATCAAATCGAGATTATCAAACACACCACCACCAATATCGTACATGCTTACAATTTGGGTATTGAAATTAGGCATATTATTAAAACGAATAAAAGCAGGTTCAGGAAAATTTATGGGAGTACCGGAAAACAATCTTCCTTTTTTCAGTTCCAACACCTTTTCAAACATTATATCATGCGTAAAATCATCTAAAGTTTCAAAATAATAGCCATCCCAAAAGTTATCCAGCGCCTGAAGTTGATAAAACAAGGAAGTGATGTATACTGTTTTACCATGACCTGTATAACCAACCATTCCAATTCTTGTAAAAGGAGTGTTAGGGTAATCGATATAGGCTCTATGAATTTCAGACTCACAACGACTGCAATAATACAGGTGCCGGGATCCTTTTTCTTGTACTTTAATCTTTAGTTCTTTAAAACAATACGGACATTTCATCTATTCGGGGCTAATGTTAGGTTAAGGCAACCTCTAAAAATCCGTTTCTCTGCGTTACGCCCAAATTTTAAAACACTCATTTACAGATGTAAAATCGAGCTTGAAAATTTTGGCAAGCCTTGATAACCGAATTTTTAGAAGCCACCTTAAGTTATTGGTTAATAATGTTTTCTTTTTTATATACTTTAAAGTTTATCTTTATTCTTGCGATATATGTAAAGCCCAAATAAGTGGGTCGAGTACACCTTTTGGGTCTTTTGTTGACAATTTATTGGCTGAAACATCGTCAATTGGAGCACTACCAAGTGCAGAAGTCATAACAAAACCTACATCTTTAAAATGGTTTTTAGCGGAGTTTATAAAACTATTGCAGTTGTTTGCCCGTAACCAGCTTTCAATACTTTCAGAATTCAACTTTATGAAATTAAACCAATTTTCATCTAAATTCCTATATTTTTCAATTGTTCCACTTTCGAAATAGTTAACAATATTTTCTGATAATTTTTGTTCGTTATTAAGTTTAACTAACTCATCTGACTTAGTAAGTACAAATAAAATATTTTGTTTTTTTGACGTTTTAATACCATAGCGACTATAAATTACCTGGGAATATCTATCTAAAAGTTTCATAATTTTCAGATTCCAATTATCCTTCATATCCTCTTCTGTTAAACTGATAAAAAAGAAAATTGTATTGCAATTAGCAAGGTATCTTCCTTTGCGGGTCATTAGATCAAGCCTGCTAAATAATTTCCCTCCTGTATCAAACATACTCACAAACCGCGTGCGGAGATAAGAAAAATTGTTTAAACGAAAAAAAGTGGGGCGGGGGAAAACAGCCCTTGTACTTTTCGGTAACCTTCCCTGTTCAAGTAGTGAAACTCTAGTATACATTGAATCATGTGATGTGTCATCAAAGGTTTCAAAGTAGAAATCATTCCAAAAATCATTCAGGGCTTTTAATTGGTATAACAATGAGGTTTTATAGGCGGTTTTACCATGTCCGGTATAACCAATCATTCCAATTTTTGTATATTGGGTTTCAGGAGATTCTATAAACGCTCTTGGTAGCTCAGACTTACAATAGGCACAATAATACACTTTACGTGATCCTTTTTTCCTCTGTACGCTAAACCTGCTTACTTTAAAACAATAAGGACATTTCATTAAATTTTACAGATACATTGATACTGACTTATATGTGCTAAAAGTATAAATTTTTCCTTATATGTACGATAGTATAATGTTGGATTTCGGAATTATTTTATATTGTATTCGCATTGATCGTTAAAACCTGTAAAACAGTCTTAAGAAAACGACATGATCCTAAATTATATAGTGAAAATATTTTTTTCAGTTGTCTTTTAGAAATCGTCAAAGTCAAGGCTAACGAAGTTATGAAAATCAAGGAATTTACTATTGTAAATGGCTGTTTTCAACACAAGTTCAACGTGTAAATTGGCGTTTTCTAAGGGACAATTAGAATCTGTCTATAATGTCAGTGTTTCGTTCAGAAAGTTTGCTATCAAGGCTTGTGCAGTCTGAAAAATGTGAATTTACTACCGTAAATGACCATTTTAAGGACAAGCATAACGAAGATAGCGGACTTTATGGACAAACACTTAATTAGTATAAAATCTCGGTTCGCTGTATTTACTCAACTATCATATTCGTAGAATGAATTTTTTTCAATGCTCGTCAAAAAAATACATCATTGAAATTTCTATAAATATAATATGTGCAAAATATTGTGCATTATTTTATATGAGATTGCCATGAATATTTAGCACTTAATTAGCGTAAAAGTCTTTTTTTATCAACCTTTGTAAAAATTTGTTATACATCTAAATTCTATTAAATGAAAAAAATTACATTAGCGATTGTTCCATTATTATTTTTAGCAATAAACCTTAAATCACAAAGTGGTAATGAAACATCAGAGTTAGGCATTGTCCACAAAGGGCCTGGGAAAGTTATTTTATTAAATGGCGAAGAAGTAACAGGAACCATTAATTATGACTTAACCTCAAGTAACAAAGTTCGTGTATATATTGAAGGTGTAAAAAAACCTTCCAAATTTGTAACAAAAGAAGTTAAAGAGTTTTTTGTAAATGATGAGCATTTTGTGAGGATTAAGGGAGTAATGGTTGAAACTTTTGCTACGATTTTGAACAACCCCAAGGCTAAAATTTTGTTGTTAAAGTCAACTTATCAGAAATCAACTATTAGTGGTGGATCATCTGAAACCGGATACAAATATCCTACAGGTACATCTTACTATGTGTACTTTGCAGAAAAAAAATTCTTGAAACCTGTTGATGATATGAGCGTAACAAATAAAAAGCTTGCTAAATTAACTGCTGATTGTGCCGAATTATCAAAAGAGATTGCTGCAAAAAGCAAAGAATATAAAATTGGTATGATGACTCCTACAGATAAGAGAATAGAGATACTTACAGCAATTTCAGAAGCATACGAAAACTGTGATAAATAATTATTATTAAGACGTTATCTCAATTTCAAAACAAGCCTGTCAAATATTGACAGGCTTGTTTTGTTTATAAGATTTGTTCCCATTGGGTTTTCAGAGTTTCCCATTTATTAAATAGTGAAAATAATCTGGGCGGTTCTCATGTAACCATACATTCAGGTGAAGGTTATAAAAACAAATTGAAAATTGTTTCTACCAATTAATTTCCCAATTTACTAACTTACAAATAACTTATCAACAATTTTCCATAATTATCAATTACAATACCTGCCTCTGATTGTGTGATATACACACATTAATTAAGACAATACTCTAAGTAGTGATAATTATAAATAAATTAAACTATAATTGCTTTTATGTAATAACATGTTTACTTTTATGCCTTACTGGATTATAAATAGAAATTCACTTAACTACTTGATATGGAAAACGTAATTTATTATTTAATTGGTATAGGTGTTTTGGGTTTGGCTTATGTATTTTGGAAATCGCGCCAGGTATACCTACAAGCAGAAGGAAACCAAAAAATAAAAGATATTTCTTCGTATATCCATAGTGCATCATATACTTTTTTAAAAACAGAGTACAAAGTAATGGCGGCATTTGTTACCTTAATAGCTGTCTTGTTATTTCTTCAAAGCCGTTCTGTTGAAAATTCTAATGGTTTTCTTACCGCTTCGTTTATTGTAGGTGCAGCTTTTTCTTCGCTTGCTGCTTATTTAAGTATTCGTGCTTCATCTAATACACATGGTAGGACGACCAATGCCGCCGAAGAATCATTAAATAAGGCATTTAAGGTCGCCTTCTCAGGTGGGTCTGCAATTGGTGTTGGATATATAGCTCTTTCAGTTATCGGCTTAACTTCTTTGTTCATTTATTATCAGCTATTTGGCATTGAATGGGGTTTAATTACCGCTTTAGATGGTTTAACAGGTTATGCCCTTGGGGCTTCAACTGTTGCTCTTTTTGACAGGGTTGTTGGTGGGGTTTATGCGCAGGCAGCCGAAGAAGGGAAAGAGCTTGTTCTTAAAACCGAAGAAGCAATTCCTGAAAATTCAGCGGTTAACCCATCTGAAATAGCAAATAATGCAGGAATAAATATAAACAATGTTAGCGGTGTAAGTACTGATTTAATTGAATCAACCGTTGCTGCAATAATTGCTACTATGTTACTGGGTATCCCTTTTGTAAATTCTGATGCCATTCAAAACTATTTTTCTTATGGCCCAATATTGCTTCCATTGACAATTGTCTCAGTTGGTGTTCTTACATCAATAACAGGAAACTTTTTGGTAAGGACAGTAGAATCTGAAAATTTCTGGACTAGTTATCGCTTTTCCAATTTCATTTCAGCAACCATTTTGACTATAGCCACATTTTTTGTTATAAAATTCATGTTACCGTCTGAATGGGAAATGAGCAAAACAGTTGGTGATAACTTAATTATCACAAAATATCAATCACTAGGTGTTTTTTGGGCATCATTTATTGGAATAGCTTCAGGTATTTTAGTTAGTTTATTTACTGATTTTTTTACGATACATGGAAAGCCTGTGGGTTCAGTAATAGAAAAAACATTTAAAGGTCCTTCGTCAAATGTTTTGTCTGGTTTATCATCTGGATTTTTATCAGCTTTTGCACCTGTTTTAATTATTGCCGCTGCAATAGGAAGTTCATATTATTTTGTAGATTTTTATGGCGTTGCAATAGCTGCTGTTGGTATGTTGGCAAATACTGGTATTATCCTTGCCATCAATTCTTATAATCCTATCGCAAAGAACGCTGATCATTTGGCAAAAATGTCCGGTTTAAGTATTGAAACAGTTCAAACAACCAAAGAATTAAGTGAAATTGGAAACAGAAAAGGGTTTATTGTTAAAGGTTTTACTATTTCAGCCGCCGCATTAACTGCCTTTGCCTTGTTTAGTGCATATCTTCAAAAAACAAATATTCCTTTGTTAGAGATATCTGATCCGTTAATTATCGGAGCGATTTTGATTGGTGGCATGATCCCATTCTTATTCTCCTCAGTTATAATTAATTCTGTCGGTGAGGTGGCTAATAAAATAGTAATAGAAGTAAACCGTCAATTTAATGATATACCCCAATTAAAAGCAGCCCTGGATATTTTTAGAAAATATTATGGTGACCCGGAAGTGCCAAATGAAGAAGAACAAGCTATTATAGAAGATGCTGAGGGTAAATCAGAATATGATGACCTGGTTATGATTTCTACTTACAATTCAATAAGGGAATTAATTATTCCTGTTGTAATTGCTATTGCTATACCCACCCTTACGGGATATTTTGGTGGTGCTGAGCTTCTTGCCGGAATACTTGCCGGATTGATTCCTGTAGGTTTTGTTCTTGCCATTACACAGGCAAATTCGGCTACAGTTTGGAATAGTGCAAAAAATGAAATTGCTAAAGGTGTGAATTGGAATGGTGAAACTTATGGTATAAATTCAGAAGTTTATCAAGCCGCAAAAGTGGGTGATAATGTTGGGAAACCATTAGGTAATGCCTCGGCCCCGGCACTTAATATTTTAATAAAATTAAGTGCTATTGTAGCATTAATTATTGCATCGGGCATTATATAAACCTAAATTAACACAAATAATTATGGTTGGAAGTGATTGTACATTTAATGGAATTAAATTATATGGGAAAGTGGAAATTGTGGAATCCTTTGCAGATATCAAAGTCGAGGTGGTAGACTCCTTCCCTGATTTAAAAATAGAAAAAGTAAGTAATTTTGCTAACGAATGCGGACAATGGGAAATTGTGGATTCTTTCGGCGATTTTAAAGTGGAAATTGTGGACTCTTTTGGTGATATTAAGGTTGAATTTGTTGATTCTTTTCCAGGCTTACCGTAATCCAAACTATAAACACAAAATAAATAAACCTCCAGGTTAATGAACTCTTGGAGGTTTATTTATTTTTAAGTTCTTTTATTACAAAAACAAAAATAATAAGTTTTACTTTTACCAAGAATTGTCTCCGGTGCTTAACCTTTTAATAACAACAGAATAATACTGCAAAAGAATGAATGAATCTTTACTTCATGCACTTATAAAACTATTTGCCATTATTGCCGATGTAAAACATTTCAAAAATTATGAAATTGCAATGAAGGTGGTTGAAGAATATTTTTATAGAAATTACGGCAAATCGCAATCAGAAAAATGTACGCAGTATTTTAATGATCAAGTGCAAAAATACCATTTAAATTTGCCCCAAAAAACAAAACCTGATATTTCTATTTATCATGAAAGAATAGAAGAAATATGTACTGAAATAAATAAAGAATTTGAACAAAAACAGAAATTTTGGCTTACCGTACAGTTACTTGAGTTTATAGCTGATAGTGATTACGACAGTAATGAGGAGCTAGAACTGGTAAGGGATATTGCCGATACCTTTAATATTGACAAGGATGATTTTGAACAAAGTAAGAACCTCGTTATTAGCGAGAATGAATCTATTGCGCTAACTGATAAAATTCTTGTAATAAGCGGAAATCAACGCTTTATACATCCTCAGGCCAGGCATCTTTATAATGAAAAAATGGCTGGTAAAATTTTCGTTTTACAGTTAAAAAACTCTGATACCTATTTACTAAAATATTTTGGTAAACATAACTTGTTTTTAAATGGTAGAAATATAAAACCGGAACGAACCTATATCTGGGCAGTTGGTGCAGTTATCAGGGGCCGGCGTATTGACCGGATTTATTATAGCAATATGGTAAGTGCATTTATACATAAAAAGGATATTTACGGAATTGAACTAACAGCCCATAATGTTTCCTTTTCATTTAATAACAGCACCAAAGGAATTGAAAATATTAGTTTCGAAGCCGAATCAGGACAACTGGTTGGTATTATTGGCGGTAGCGGATCGGGTAAATCAACATTGTTAAATGTTTTAAACGGTAACCTTAACCAAAAAACGGGTGATATTTTAATAAATGGTTATGATATACATGATGATAAACAAACCCTGAATGGTATTATTGGCTATGTTCCGCAAGAAGACCTTCTATTTGAAGAATTAACTGTATATCAGAACCTTTATTACAATGCTAAACTATGCTTTAGCACTTGCAGTGAAGAAAATATTAACAAAATTGTTGATAATACAATTGTTGATTTCGATTTAAAAGAAGCCGAAGATTTAAAAGTTGGTGACCCCCTAAATAAGATTTTAAGTGGTGGGCAGCGAAAAAGGCTAAATATTGCATTGGAGTTGATGCGAGAACCAGCTCTCTTGTTTGCTGATGAACCAACTTCGGGACTTTCATCAATGGACTCTGAAAAAATAATAAACCTGCTAAAAAGACAAACTTTTAAAGAAAAATTAGTCATATTAACCATTCACCAACCTTCGTCAGATATATACAAGCTGTTTGATAAGATAATTGTTATTGATCAGGGTGGCAAACTTATTTTTTCTGGAAACCCCTTAGATGCAATTTCATATTTTCGAAAACAAGGTAATTATATTAACCCAGACGATAATGAATGCATTACCTGTGGAAATATTAACTCGGAACAAATACTACGTATTGTTGAATCCAGGTTAGTTAATGAGTTTGGACAATTAAGCCGCAAAAGAAAAAGACAAGCCGAAGAATGGGAAGGTTTGTTCAAAGCAGAAATAAAAACTGAGAAAAAAATTATCCCTGTTGAAAAAAAACAACTCCCAGATAATAATTTTAATGCCCCTACACGATTTAACCAGTTCAAAATTTTTTTCACCCGTAACCTTATATCAAAATTAAGTAACCGACAGTATGTTCTTCTCGTTTTACTGGAAGCACCTGTTCTAGCCTTTATACTTGGTGTATTTACCAAACATTATGCTGATTTTGAAAAATATACGGATCAATATGTTTTTGCATATAATGAAAATTTGCCTGCTTACATATTTATGAGTGTAATTGTTGCTTTATTTCTTGGATTAGTAATTAGTGCTGAAGAAATATTACGGGACAAAAAAATAATTAAAAGAGAATCTTTTCTGAACCTAAGCAGATCCAGCTATATTAATTCAAAAATAATTTTATTAATAATCATTTCAGCAGTTCAAGCCTTATTATTTGTAATTGTAGGCAATAGCTTTTTGGAAATAAATGGACTGTATTTTGCCTATTGGCTGATGTTTTTTAGTACCGCAGTTTGTGCAAATTTGATTGGTTTAAATATTTCATCGGCTTTTAGTTCAGTAGTTTCAGCATATATAGCCATCCCTTTTATATTGGTGCCACAGTTGCTTTTAAGCGGTGCTGTAGTCGATTTTAATAAAATGCATAAAGATATTAAATCAGCTAAATACACCCCTGTTTATGGCGATTTGATGACGTCGCGTTGGGCTTATGAAGGGCTGGTTGTTGAGCAGTTTAAGAATAATCCATTTCAAAAAAACTTTTTTGAGGTAGATCGTAAAATAAGCCATACAAATTATATGATTTTACTATATATCCAAAAACTACAAAGTACTTACTCTAACCTATCAGTAGTGAAAAATAATCCCATTGAGAAAGCCAAACAAATTCGGCTATTGGAAAATGAACTCAAAAAACTCAGTAGTACTTATAGTGATACCGCCTTTTTAAAGCTTGCAAATACCCTAGCAAAAAATTATGGCTCTGAAGATTATAGAAATTCATTTAATAAAGAATTAGGGAATTTAAAAAACAAATTGATCAGTAATCTGAAAAGGGATAATGAGGAAAAAAAGATTATATATGAAAATTTAGTTGAAGCATTAGGTAGTGAAAAAGCATTTAATAAATTAAGAGAAGATAATCAGAACCAAAGTATTGCAAATTATGTTCAAAATAATTATTCACATAAAAAAATTACTGTGCGTAATGGTAAAATCATTCAACTAAAAGATCCAATATACCAATACACAGAATCAAAACTTGGAAGAGCACATTTTTACGCTCCTGTAAAGAAATTTGGAAATTTGGAAATAGATACATTTTGGTTTAATTTATTAATTATCTGGCTTATGTCAGCCTTCATGTATTTTCTATTGCAACTTGACCTTATTCGAAAAGGAATGGAATACATGGAGAATAGAATAGTAACCAAAGGGTGGAGTAAGAAGGTTCTGAGGGTGTAAGTACTTTTAAAATATACCATGGCTATCGAGCTGGAAAAATAAAAACAGCTTAAAAAGCTGTTCTACAAAAAATACCCCCGAACCATTAGTAAGGGGGTATAGATTACAATATTTTCCTTATAAAAAACTTATTCTGCTTTACCTTGAATAATCCTCATCTTAAAGAACGACCGGTAAACGAAATACAAAGCAGTAGCCAAAAATACAAATCCTAAAACCGTAGCAACTCCACTAAATTGTGGTGCGATTGCAATTTCCATAGCTAGTAAGCCAAATAAAGTAGTAAACTTAATTACCGGGTTTAAGGCTACAGACGAAGTATCTTTATATGGATCACCAACTGTATCACCAACTACAGCAGCATCATGTAAAGCAGTTCCTTTTTCCTGCATATCTACCTCAACAACTTTTTTGGCGTTATCCCATGACCCACCGGCATTTGCCATAAATATAGCCTGGAATAAACCAAAGAATGCAATAGAAATCAGATAACTAACAAACATTGCAACAGGAGCATTTGATTCCCCCGGAGCAGATAAAAATGCAAATGCAAGGGCAAAACTAAATATGGCAATAAAAATATTCCACATTCCTTTCTGCGCATAAACGGTACATATTTTAACTACCGCTCTTGATTTTTCAACATCTGCCTTTTTAGGAGCATCAGGATCAAGGTTAATATTGAGTTTGATATACTCAACAGCCCTAGCTGCACCAGTTGTAACTGCTTGTATTGATGCACCGGTAAACCAGTAGATAACTGCCCCACCCAATAGAAATCCCATAATTGTATAAGGATTTAACAAGTTTAATATTTCCGCAGGTTCAACACCAAGTGAATGCTTTATAACAAGAATAAGAGAAAAAATCATGGTAGTAGCTCCAACTACTGCTGTACCAATTAATACCGGCTTAGCTGTAGCTTTAAAAGTATTTCCGGCACCATCATTTGCTTCAAGATAATATTTAGATTTTTCAAAATCGGGTTTAAAGCCAAAATCTTTTTCTATTTCAGCATCTATACCTTCAGTTTCTTCAACCAAAGATAGTTCATAAATAGATTGAGCATTATCCGTTACCGGACCATAACTGTCAACAGCAATTGTTACCGGTCCCATACCCAACATACCAAAGGCAACTAAGCCAAAAGCAAAAATTGAAGGATAAATCATAAAACCTTCAAGTCCATAAGTGCTTGCGTAATAGGCAACAAACATAAGAAAGAAGAATACCATTCCCTTCCAGAATGCGCTAAAGTTACCGGCAACCAAACCTGAAAGAATATTTAAAGATGCTCCACCTTGTTTAGATGCTTCAACCACTTCATTAACATGTGTTGATTTGGGACTTGTAAATATTTTTGTAAACTCAGGGATAAGTGCAGCACCAAGTGTTCCAGCACTAATAATTACTGAAAGACTTACCCATAAATCATTGGGTAGATCTTTTATTAAAACATAACTAACAACAAAAGTTACTGCTATTGATAAAATTGAAGTAATCCATACCAGGGATGTTAATGGCTTTTCAAAATCAAGATCATCAGCATTTTGATATCTAGCCTTAGTAATAGCACCATTAATCCAAAAAGATACAATTGAGGTAATGATCATAAGGATTCTCATTACAAATATCCATGAAAGCAATTGTACCTGAAACTCAACCTCAGTAACAGCAAGTAAGATAAAAGCAATTAGAGCAACACCTGTTACACCATAGGTTTCAAAACCATCAGCAGTAGGGCCAACAGAATCACCTGCATTATCACCAACACAATCAGCAATTGTTCCCGGGTTTCGTGGATCGTCTTCACCAATTTTAAAGATAACTTTCATTAAATCGGAACCAATATCAGCAATTTTGGTAAAAATACCACCGGCAATTCTTAATGCAGATGCACCTAATGATTCACCAATAGCAAAGCCAATAAAACTTGCACCAGCATATTCACCGGGTACAAATAATAATATAATAAGCATCATCATTAATTCAAGCGAAATTAATACAACACCAATACTCATTCCCGCATTTAAAGGAATATTAAGAAGTTTAATTGGTTTTCTTTCCAGCGATGCAAAGGCCATTCGTGAATTTGCAAGCGTATTCATTCTAATTCCAAACCATGCAACACCATATGATCCAAGTATTCCTAATATTGTCCAACCAAGAATCATAAGTACACCGCCTACGCCAAAATGAGCTTCAGACAAATATCCAAAATAAAAAGCAACAGCCGTTCCAATAAATATAAAAAGGATTGCTAAAAATTTTCCTTGTTGGATAAGGTAGGTTTTCCCTGTTTCATAAATTACATGGGCAACATCTAACATAGATTTATGAGCCCTGATTTTTTTCACTTTCATAAACTGGTACAAACCAAATAAAAATCCGAAGAAAGTTATTAGGAATCCCCAATACAGAATTGTTTCAGCCTTGACTCCTGCAGGAATAACCAAGTCTGCTTCACTAGCAAACATTTGCATTGGAAATACCAACAATAAAAGTAAGCTACTAATAAAAAATTTAAATTTCATAATATAATATCGATTTAGGTTTAAAAACTGCGCAAAAATAGAAAAAAATATTGACATGCTTAACATTAACAAATAATTAAGTAATTTTGCTGCATTATATTGCAACCCAAATCTTTATTGAAATTGAAAAACACATCAAATCAGGATAAAAGCAATAATGCTTCACCAGAAAAAACGAACCGTACGACCCTTAAGGTTAGCACGAAAGCTCTTACCCATAATCTAAATCATTTTAGGTCGTTTTTAAAACCTGAAACCAAAATAATGGTAATGGTTAAAGCCTTTTCTTATGGAAGTGGTAATTATGAAATTGCCAAATGGCTGCAACAAATGGATGTTGATTATTTAGGTGTAGCAGTAACCGATGAAGGAGTTGAATTACGAAAAGCCGGAATTAATCTCCCTATTATGGTTATGAACCCGAGTTTTGAAAGTTTTCATGACTTAATTAATTATAAGATTGAGCCTGAGATATATAGTTTTAGCTCATTGCAGGACTTTTGTCAATTCCTTGAACATCAAAACGTTAACAAACATTCTATTCATCTAAAATTAGATACAGGAATGAAGCGGCTTGGTTTTGTGAAAGAAGACATTGATAAATTAATAAAAATGTTACCCAAGTTAAAAAGAGTAAAAGTAAAATCTGTATTCTCTCATCTTGCTGGCAGCGATGAACAAATTCATGATAACTTCACCAATCAACAAATCAGCAATTTTGAAAATATTACCCAACAAATTCAGAATGCTTTGCCTTATAATTTTATGCGGCATATTGTAAATTCTTCAGGAATTGAGCGGTTTCAAAATGCACATTTCGATATGGTACGGCTTGGAATAGGACTGTATGGTATTAGCCCAACACATCAAAATAAACTACAGCATATTAGTACATTAAAAACAAATATCTCACAAATAAAAACAGTTAAATCAAACGAAACAGTTGGCTACAGCAGAAAAGGGAAAACATTGCAAGATACCAGGATTGCGATATTACCAATAGGTTATGCTGATGGCTTTAACCGTAAGTTTAGTAATGGTGTTGGAGAGGTTTTAATAAACGGGAAACTGGCACCAATTATAGGTAATATCTGTATGGATATTTGCATGGTTGATTTGGCAGGCATTAAGGCCAATGAAGGTGATGAAGCAATTATTTTCGGTGAACATAACCCAATTTCAAAACTGGCTAAACAAATTGGTACAATCCCTTATGAAATATTGACCAGTGTTGCACGAAGAGTAAAAAGGGTTTATTTATAAGATAATTTTATCTTTGTTTCTCCGTTTTATAAAAATTAAATATTAATTAAATAATGGATACTCAAACAAACAAAAAACTTCTGGTTTTCATAAAAAAACTAGGAAATTTTATTTACTCTAAGCCATTTTTAAAAAACCTTGGAAGTTTTATTTATTCTAAACTTTTCTTAAAACACTTTGGCTTTGCTATTTTAATGGTCATTGTTCTATTATTTGGAACATTTTTCTCATTAAACCTAATCACTCATCACGGTGAAGGTCTGTCAGTTCCTGATTTTACAGGTTTGGATATTAAACAAGTAGCAAAAGAAGCAGATAAGAAAAACCTGAAATTTAAAATAATAGACTCAGTATTTAATGCCCCTGGTAAAAAAGGAACTGTTATAGCTCAAACACCACCTGCAAATTTTAAGGTTAAAGAAGGAAGAACGATTTTGTTAACCGTTAAAACCTTTAACCCACAAAGAATCCCTATGCCTGATTTTACTGGTGTTTCGTTAATTCAAGCAAAAGCAGATATTGAGACTTATGGATTAAAAATTGGAAAATTAAAATATATTCCGGACATCGCAACCAATAATGTTTTAGAACAAATGTTTAGAGGCAAACCAATAACCCCTGGGACATTTATTGAAAAAAACTCAATAATTGATTTAGTTTTGGGACTTGGAAAATCCAACAAAATAACAATAGTACCTGATTTAAAAGGTCTAACCTTTGATGTTGCAACTCAAAACACTGCTGATCACTCCCTCAATATAGGGATTTTAATTTATGACCAGACCGTTGAAAGCAGTCAGGATAGCACAAATGCTATAATTTGGAAACAAAGCCCGGAAAAAAATACACAAATAACTATTGGTTCACCAATTGATATATGGTTAACTTTAGACATGAATAAAGTAGATGCCGGAAGAGATTCCGAATATTAATACATAAAGAAGTGAAGCTACAAACAAATTTATTATTTACTAATGCAGAATATTAAACATCGAATTTTCTTAATAATATACATTTTTGTGTTTGGCTATCAATCAAGCAATCTGCTTCTTGCACAAGAAATTCTTATACCTTTAAACGAGAATCCGAAACTAAAGGAGTATTTAAAAACGAAAGAAGCTTTTAAAGGTCTCAAAGCAACTGACACGCTTGAGCTACCATTTTTTGATGATTTTTCCAACAGTTATCTATACCCTAATCAAAATTTATGGGCAGATAGTTCAGTTTTTATAAATAGCTCATATCAAGATAACCCGCCATCAATTGGCGTAGCAACTTTTGATGCAATAGATGCCAAAGGCAAATTTTATCCCAGTTCAGGATATGATCTATCTTTTATTGCTGATTATTTGAGTTCACAGCCTATAAATCTAGATTATCCCGGAGATCAAACTATCTATATAAGTTTTTATTATCAACCCCAAGGACTTGGTGATGCCCCGGAAGAAAAGGATTCTTTAATATTGGAATTTTATGAACCGGAAGCCGGGATTTGGAACACTATCTGGGAAATACCTGGAGGAACAAACCAAAACTTTGAACAAGTAATTTTACATATTAATGAAAGCAAATATCTGAAAAAAGGATTCCGGTTTAGGTTTAAGAACAGGGCAAGCCTTTCCTCAAACAGTGTACCAAGCGAAGTCGGTAATGTTGATCATTGGCATATTGACTATGTAAAGTTAGACAAAAACCGAAGTGCTTCAGATACTGTACACCATGATATAGCTTTTGTTAATCCAATGCATTCATTCCTTAATGATTATCAAGCTATGCCATGGAAACATTTTTTAATAAGTCCAGCGAGCGAATTAAAACCAAATATTGAAGTTACTTATAAGAATAATGATAATATCGACCACTTAATCGAGCAACTTGACTTTGTTTTTATTGATAATACATCAAACAGAATAAATGATACACTTCATGGCGGCTCTTATGATACTCCCCCTGACATACCAATAAATTATTCTGCACCTTACAGTTATTCTTTCGTAACGAACTCAACTGATACGGCAAGTTTTTTAGTAAAAAGCCTGATTACTACAGATGATTTTGATCCTATCGAAAACAATGAGTTACAATATATTCAAAAATTTTACAACTTTTATGCTTATGATGATGGAAGTGCTGAAGTCGGTTATGGCCTTAAAGGTGAAGGAACCCGGTTTGCAAGACTGGCCTACCAGTTTAATTCCAGGAAATCAGATACTTTAAAAGCTGTACAAATGTATTTTAACCGGACATTCAACGATGCCAGCCAAAAATACTTTTATTTAACTGTATGGGAAGATGACGGTACAGGGTTACCAGGGCAAATAATTTATGAAAAAGAAGGTGTATTACCTGAATATGAAAATGAACTGAACAAATTTCATACTTTCAATATTGATACTATTTTAGTAATAAACGGTAATTTCTACGTAGGCTGGGTACAAACTACTGAAGATCTGCTAAATATTGGTTTTGATGTAAACACCAGGGTCAATAACAAAATATTCTATAATATTACAGGTAACTGGGAAAATTCAAAATATGACGGCTCATTAATGATCCGTCCGGTTTTTGGTGAAAATCTAATTACTTCATCACCGAAAATCACTGAAGAAATAAACAAAAAACCACAAATTGATCTATACCCTAATCCTGTTACAAATACTTTACATATCCGATTGAGAAACAATATAATAAATGACCCTATAAGTCTGAGTATTATCAATTTAAGAGGTCAAATCATATATCATTCAGATTTTGATAAAGAAAAACTCATTGATTTTTCAGGTTTTAAAGAAGGAATTTATTTTTTGAGATTTACTGATAAAAATAAATCTTTTACAGAAACTAAAAAAATCGTAAAAATCAATTAATAAGCGTTGGCTAATAATGCTAAAGGTAATTTAGAAATAATATGCAGGAAACTGAAGGAAATCAACTCTTTGAACATTTCAAATATACGGTAGACAATGGCCAGTCGCCTTTGCGGATAGATAAATTCTTATTTAATAAAATTGAGAATATTTCACGGAATCGCATTCAGGAATCAGCCAGTACTGGCAATATTCTTGTAAACAATAAAGCCGTAAAATCTAATTATAAGGTAAAG
The DNA here is from genome assembly GCA_039714415.1 of Bacteroidota bacterium. Classification (GTDB taxonomy): domain Bacteria; phylum Bacteroidota; class Bacteroidia; order Bacteroidales; family NBLH01; genus NBLH01. The sequence goes on along the minus strand of JBDLJL010000001.1, from coordinate 57,870 downwards.
CCCGGTGATGTTGTCAGTATCGTATTTGAATACCCACCACGTGAAATTGAAATTATACCGGAAGATATTCCCGTAAATATTGTTTATGAAGATGACGAATTATTGCTTGTAAATAAACAGCCCGGCATGGTGGTGCACCCAAGTTACGGGCATTACTCGGGAACATTGCTTAACGCCCTTGCATATCATTTAAAAGATAATGAACTTTTTAAAAATGATAATGAGCGCCCCGGACTTATACATCGCATTGATAAGAACACTTCGGGAATTTTGCTAATTGCAAAAACCGAAGACGCAAAAATGCATTTATCCAAACAATTTTTTGATCGTACTACTAACCGCAAGTATATTGCTTTAGTTTGGGGCAATTTTGAAGAAGATGAAGGAACCATTACCGGGCATATTGGCCGTAACCTAAAAAACCGAAAAGTAATGAGTGTATTCCCTGATGGGGATTACGGTAAGCATGCTGTTACACATTATAAAGTTATTGAGCGCTATGGTTATGTTACCCAGATTGAGTGCAAACTGGAAACAGGTCGTACCCATCAAATTCGTGCGCATATGAAATATGTTGGTCACCCACTTTTTAATGATGAAGAATATGGTGGTGATAAGATTTTAAAGGGTACAACTTTTACAAAATACAAACAGTTTGTGCAGAATTGTTTTAATATTCTTCCCCGACAGGCTTTGCATGCAAAATCACTTGGGTTTATTCACCCAAAAACCGGTGAAAATATGTTTTTTGACTCGGAATTACCGGAAGATATGAAAACTGCAATAGAAAAATGGCGTTCCTACATTCAAAACAGAAACCAGTAGAAACTCATTTAAAATCCCATTTATCGAAAATATTAGATGACAATGAAGAAAAATATTGCAGTTATTGCGGGAGGAAATTCCTCTGAATACTATATCTCATTACAAAGTGCAGAAACTATTGCCAAAAATATCGATAAAGAAAAATACAATGTATATACTGTACTGGTGAAGGGAAAAGACTGGGAACTGACCAGTGACTTGTACTGTGGTATTCCAATCAATAAAGATGATTTTAGTTTTAACGACAACGGACAGAAAGTAAAGTTTGATTGTGCTTATATTTCTATACATGGTACGCCAGGTGAAGATGGGAAATTGCAATCCTATTTTGAAATGATAGGCTTACCATACGTTTCTTGTGATGTGCTCTGTTCCTCACTTACATTTAATAAGTTTTTTTGTAATACTTATTTGAAACAAATGGGTATTTCTATTCCGGAATCCTTACTGGTAAAGAAGCAAGATGTTATTGATACCAAGGCTATTATGAAAAAAACAGGCCTGCCTTGTTTTGTAAAGCCTAATGAGGGAGGTTCCAGTTTTGGAATCTCAAAAGTTAAAATAGAATCAGAGCTAATTCCAGCCATTAATAAAGCTTTTGAAGAATCTGACCAGGTAATAGTTGAGCAATTCATTGAAGGAAGAGAGATTACTTCAGGCCTGGTAAAAGTAAATAACAGAGAATACCTATTCCCCTTGACAGAAATAAAAACAACAAACGAGTTTTTTGATTATAATGCAAAATACGATGACAAAGAAACCCAGGAAATTACCCCTGCCCCTATTAATGATAAATTAACTGCTAATTGCCAGAACCTATCTTCTGAGATATATGATCACCTTAACTGTAGAGGAATAGTTCGAATTGACTATATTATAAATAGTGGAAAACTTTATTTTCTGGAACTAAACACAATTCCGGGGATGACCCCTGTCAGCCTTGTTCCTAAACAAATAAAAAAACAAGGTGTAAATTTCAGCGATTTATTGACGGAATTAATTGAAGCCGAAATATCCAGAAAGAAATAGCATAATCATAACACGGGTATATTAAAAAAGATAAAAATACTTGCAAGTGTAAAGTGTTCTTTATATTTTTGCCTTCATAATTTACAAATTGTCAAGTTATGAAAACAAGAAAATCTATTTTATACTTATCAGTACTTCTTTTTTCCGTTTCATTAGCTTCCTGTGGAACATCGAAAAAAGCCAGTAACAAGAATTTTTATGCAGCCTATTCAAAAAAATTAGGGGTTAACTTAACAGGTAAAGAAGATAAAAAGTTAATTAAAGTAATGGCCGAATGGAAAGGTGTCAGGTACAGATATGGTGGAACAACAAAGTCCGGTACCGATTGCTCAGGATTTGTCAGTTCAGTTTATCGTGAGGTCTATGATAAAAAATTACACCGTACTTCAAGAGATATGATAAAAGATGTTCGGAAAATCAGTAAACGAAAACTGGATACAGGCGATTTGATATTCTTTAAAACCTCAGGCAGGAAAATTTCACATGTTGGGATTTATATTGCTGATAATAAATTTATTCATGCCGCATCAAAAGGGGTTGTGGTTAATGATTTAGACCAAACATATTATAAAAAAGCCTATTACAAATCAGGTAAGGTGAAATAGAGTCTCAAGAATAAAGGTTCAAACAACTTGAACCTTTATTCTTGAACTATGATACTCAAATAATAATTCCCATTTTCTTCATTAAGAACACAGCATTTAAGTTCTGGCTAATACCTGATTTTAACAAATAATCAAAAACCAAATTACCACCTTCGATCTCAACTTCAAATCGCTGATTTTTAATATTTTGAGGGTATTTTTGAATCAGTTCACCCAGAGCAATATCATGGGTAGCAATTAAACCAGATGCTTCCAGCTTTATCATTTGTTTTGTTAATGCTTCTGAACCCAGATGTTTATCTTTGGAATTGGTTCCTCTTAACATTTCATCAATAATTACAAATAGTTTTTCACCTTTTTCAAGTCGGTCTATAATTGATTTCAACCTTTTTAATTCAGCAAAAAAATACGATTCACTTTTTTGTAAGGAGTCATTTGTACGAACACTTGTATGAATTGGAATTGGAACAAAAGAAAATTTTTGAGCACAAACTACATTCCCGGTCATTGCTAATACCAAATTTACCCCTATTGTTCTCAAAAAAGTACTTTTCCCAGCCATGTTTGCACCGGTAATAATACTAATCTGACCATGCCCATTCATTATAAAATTGTTGTCTATTCTCACTTTATCTTCAAGCAGCGGATGCCCACCTTTTTCTATTTCAAGTAAAAATTCACCATCTTTTACTTCTGGAATAATGTAATTGGGGTGATTATAGGTAAATGTTGCCATACTGGAAACGGCATCAAATTTATAAATAGTATCAAACCATTTAACCATGTTGTTTTGGTTCTTTTCCCGCCATTTTTCAATTCGGTAAACTACTTGTAAATCCCATAAAACAAATGCATTTGCAAAAAAAGCAAAAAGAATATTTGCCCTGTTATCCAATGCTTTTACCAATTTTCTTAAACGATTTAGTTCCGTAGATGCACTGTGTCCTTCAACCACAGTGTTTTTCACTAAGTTTAATAAATATTCAGATTTATATGACTCATGTTCTATAAGTTTTAATAACTTTCCATATTTATCAAGAATATTTACTTTTTTACCAATCCGGTTATGGATAAAACTTACTTTTTTAATGTAATAACCCACATAAGATAACATTGCCAAACCCCAAATGATAAAGCCCATAAACGGGAATTTACCCAAAACCGTAAAAGCAAAAAGAATTAGTGTAACAGCTGGTAACAATATCAACAAATAAGAAAGAAGCTTGATAGTAATAAAATTAAAAGGTGTTTTTACCCAATTCACAATTTCTTCATGAAAAGAACTATCGTTTTTAAAGACCAAATTATTTTTTGAAAACCATGATGAGGAGCTGCCTTGTTCTTCGTCACTTTCAAGAACGGTATTTCCCGTTGCCTGAAAATCCTGTCGCCAATTTAATTGCTCTGATAGTTCTTTTATTGCCTGTTGCTTTAAAAAAATTTTGCTTTTATCCTGTAAAGGGTTTTTAAATGATTCTGCCAATACATCTGCCCCACCCTTTGTACAACTCCTGTTTATTGACTGATAAATTGAGCCTTCGCCAAATATATCAAGGTCATAACTAAAAGTATGATCGTAATTAATATATTCTTTCCCATTTCTGAATACTGAGATATTTCCTTTTAAACCCTCAATTTCATTTTTGTTGATTTCGTATAATGCTTTTAGATGATTTATTTCCTTTTCATACCTTACATTTATTTTCACCAGGATAAGAAATGGTATTAAAGCAATAAAAAAAGTAGCCATTATAGAATAAATCCCATAATCACTGATAAATATAGAAATAGCAATGGCACTCAAAAATAAAATCAACCTAATAGCAGAAACCATTCTGTTTTTACGTTTAAGTTCTTTTAGATCATATGCAAATTTTAATGCCCTTTCATTATATAATTCATTTAGCTTCTCCATATCAATACTGTTTATTTTTGGTTCTATTACCATTTTAGTGGGTGTTTATGAATAATATAACTTCTACGATAAATTTACCATGGTTATTTGTTGATTTGTTTATCTGTTTATAACCTGCAATATTAAGCTGTATAATCATATGGGGACATAAACAAATAAACGTATAAACAAATAACCAATATATTTTTTAATTCGTTACCCACAAAATTCGTAGTAATACCTTATTTTTTTAGTGCTTATTGCAGATAAAAATAAAAAAGGCCGCCAAACCGACAGCCTTAATTTAACTTTATATTCTGACTTCCGAACTTCTGTCTTCCGTCTTTAAACTTCTAAATTCAGATTTCTAAATTCTACTTTTAATATCTGTAATGATCTGCTTTATAAGGACCCGTTTTAGGTATCCCAAGATATTCTGCCTGATCATCAGAAAGTTCAGTTAATTTTGCACCAACATGCTCAAGATGTAATCTTGCAACTTCCTCATCTAAATGTTTTGGTAAACGATAAACATCTATTTTATAATCATTTTTCCACAGCTCAAGCTGTGCTAAAGTTTGGTTTGTAAATGAATTACTCATCACAAATGATGGATGTCCGGTAGCATTACCCAAGTTTACTAAACGGCCTTCTGAAAGCAGAATAATTGAATGACCGTCAGGAAAAACATACTGATCAACCTGTGGTTTAATATTAATTTTTTTAATTCCGGGATAATTTTCCAATTGTTCAACCTGGATTTCATTATCGAAATGACCAATGTTACAAACAATTGACTTATCCTTCATTTTGGCCATGTGTTCAATGGTAATTACATCTTTGTTCCCCGTTGTGGTTACATAAATATTACCCTCATCTAAAGAATCTTCAACAGTTTTTACTTCGTAGCCCTCCATTGATGCCTGTAAAGCACAAATTGGATCAATTTCTGTGGTAATTACCCTTGAACCATATCCTTTCATAGAAACGGCACAACCTTTACCAACATCACCATATCCACAAACCACAACTACTTTCCCGGCAAGCATAATATCGGTAGCACGCTTAATTCCATCAGCCAAGGATTCGCGACAGCCATATAAATTATCAAATTTAGATTTTGTAACTGAATCATTCACATTAATAGCCGGGAATAATAATTTCCCTTTTTCCATTAATTGATACAATCTGTGAACACCTGTTGTAGTCTCTTCAGAAACGCCTCTTAATTTTTCTACTGCTTTTGTCCATTTATCAGGATTTTGAGCAAGTGTTATCTTCAAACGTTTGAATAATTCAATTTCATCTTCCTGTTTTACATCTTCATCTAGTATCGTGGCATCTTTTTCAGCATCATGACCAACTAATACCATCATAGAAGCATCACCACCATCATCAACTATCAAGTCAGGACCACTACCATCAGGCCAGGTTAATGCTTGCTCAGTACACCACCAGTACTCTTCAAGGGTTTCACCTTTCCAGGCATAAACAGGTACACCGGCTTTCGCAATAGCTGCAGCTGCATGATCCTGGGTAGAAAAAATATTACAGCTTGCCCAACGAACATCGGCACCCAATTCAGTTAATGTTTCTATTAACACTGCTGTTTGAATTGTCATATGCAATGACCCGGTAACTTGCGCACCTTTTAAAGGCTTTTCACTGCCATATTTTTTTCTCAATGCCATTAATCCAGGCATTTCATACTCCGCTAATTCAATTTCTTTTCTTCCCCAATCAGCCAAATTTATATCAGCTATTTTATAAGGAAGAGTTTCAACCATTGTTTCTGCCATTTTATTGATTTTAAATGATTTTCAAATTTGAGATTGCAAAATTAATACTTTTATTATAATTTCTGTCTCTTATTTAAAACAATTATAATTTATTAACTTTTTTGGTGGTATCTAAAAATTCAATTATTAAGGCTTGCCCAATTTTTTTTAGGAGATTATAAATTATTAATTTCTATTTGATAATCAAGCCTTTTTAGTTCCATTTTATCAGTACATTTTTGCAAAAGAGATTGAATCGATTCTTTTAAAGTAGGATGAATAAACTCCGGTGCAATATCACATAATGGTTTCAATACAAATTTCCTATTATGTACATGTTCATGAGGAATAGTTAAATTAGGTAAGTTTATAATCTCGTTGCCAAAAAAAAGGATATCAATATCAATAGTTCTTGAACTATAACCAACTTCAGTTTTATTTCTTTTGCGTCCCAGATTATTTTCTATCCACATGCAATTCTGCAATAATTCATTAGGGTTAAAATCTGTTTCAAGCTCAATAGCGATATTTAGAAACCAATCATTAGCGTTAAAGCCCCAAGGCTCCGTTTCGTAACATGAAGAAACCTTTATTGTTTTTCCAACATTTTCATTAATTTGCTTTAATGCGTTTTTTATGTTTAAAAGCTTATTTTCAAGATTACTTCCTAATGATAGGAAAATTTTTTGCATATTTTAAAACTTAATATAATAGGGAATTATAAAACATTAATAATATCTTCAAAACTTTCTTTTATAATATTTAGCTTTGAAGCAGGAATATTTTCAGTTATCCTTGTTTCACATTCAATTCTGAAATTATCAATTTTTGTTTTCAAATCAATCCCTTTTTTACTTAACCTGATATTGATTATACGTCGATCTTTTATATTGTGGTCTCTTTCTATTAGTCCATTATTTACTAATTTATCAATTATTCTGCTTGTCCTGGAAAGAGACAAACCCATTTTTTCGGCAATTGATTTACTATTAAGTCTCTTACAATCTGATACAATCAAAAAAAAATTATATTCAGAATCAGAAATATTATGTTCTTTCATACAAATTAAGTCAAGCTCTAAACACTTTTTCTTTAATTGGTTTAATAAATCAACAACTTTTTTCATCCGTTTATATTTTACTATTTTCAATTGCCGGATAGCTTGTTCCGCCTTAGCGGAAGAACCGCATGATGAAAAATAATAATTCTCATGTGCCTGCCTGTGGCAGACAGGTGTTAATGATTATTTTTCATCTGTTTATATTTAATTATTTTTTTATAAAAGTAGAAAAATAATAATTAATATTATCTTTGTCGCTGACAATATTTGTTATTAGCAATTAAAATCAATAAAAATTATTACTATGAAAAATTCAATTTTAGGAGGCCTTATTGGCTTAGTTTTAGGAACGGTTATTACTCTGTTTGTTATATTCCAAATGGCACCCGGTTTAATGATTATGGAAGATGCGTCAAAATATGATTTTGAAGAAACAGTTACAAAATTTGAAAAATCTGTAAAAGATCATGGTTGGAAAATACCTGCGGTTCATGATTTACAAAAGACAATGGATAAATTTGGTCATTCTGTTAAATCTGTAAAGGTTTTCGAACTTTGTCATCCTGACCATGCAAATAGAATTTTAGAAGCAGATGATGAAAGAATTGTGTCTTCAATGATGCCTTGCCGCGTAGCAATTTATGAAAAAAATGATGGTAAAACATATGTTTCAAGAATGAATTCAGCTTTGATGGCAAAAACCATGAGTGATCTTATCAATGAGGTTATGGCTGATGCATCCAGTGAAAACGAAGAAATTTTAGAAGTATTATTTTAAAATAGAAATCTCAGGATTAGAGTTTGAAGAATTAAATTTTTTATTTCACATCAGTAATTACTGATGTGAAATAAAAACCTGATACATTATCATGTTTTTATCAGTATTCACATGGGTATAATCTACAACATATTGTTACATGATAAATATCATGCTTTTGCTTGGCAATGAAATTTACATTTGCCGTATATTTACATAAATATATATTTAAAAAGATACATTATTAATACTTCACAATTATGAAAAATTTTAAATTTATAGGGTTCTTTCTTATGCTAATATTTATAGTGCAAAATATGGTTGCACAAGAAAAGGAGAAAGAAGAAAAGAAACCAGAATTCACTGTTGATGCAGAACTAAGAACCAGGGGGAATGTTTTAAATGGTTACAAAAAGTTGCCAACAGAATCTAATTATGCCAGCTATGCAATTGAGCAAAGAACCCGTTTGGGCATAGCCTACAAAAGCAACTTGTTAGATATGAAAATTAGTTTCCAGGATGCAAGAATTTGGGGAGATGAAAATGTAGTATCCAAAACTGGTGTTTTTGGTGATTCAGCAAGTATTGAACTAAATGAAGCTTGGGCTGCATTAAAATTCAATGAGAATTTACAATTAAAAATTGGCCGCCAGATGTTGGTATTAGATGACCAAAGATTGGTAGGTGCAAGAAATTGGAACAATAATGGCCTATCATATGATGCTGCTGCTTTTAATTATAAGAAAAATGGTTTTACTCTAAACTTAGTTCTCTCATACAACAATAATGCTTTAAACTTATTTTCCGGTGAGTTTAATCCTGCTAAAATGAAATCGTTGAACTATTTGTACCTTAAGAAAAAAATCAGTAAAGATTTTTACATTTCTTTGGTTAATATTGCATCGGGTTACCAACCTTCAGGTTCACCAACTATTGTTCAATTTAAAAATACAGTAGGTCCATTTGTAAAATTTAATAATAAAAAATTATTTGCTAAAGGTGAATTTTATTATCAATTGGGTAAAACCATTGATGGTGTTGATGTTAGTGCTTACTTTTTTAATGCAGAAGCAGGTTACCAGATCAGCAAAATATATTTAGGAGCAGGTATTGATTATCTGTCAGGGCAAGATCCAAATACAAGCAGAACAGAAAAATTTCAAGCTTTTGATATATTGTATGGAGCCAGGTTTAAGTACCAAGGTAATTTAAATCATATAGTTACTGCCGGAAGTACAAAATATGGTGGAGTAATGAACCCTTTTATTAAAGCAGGTATAACGTTCAATAAAAAGAACAATTTAACCGCGTTTTATCATATATTCAAAACTGCCCAAGATGTTGCTGACCCCGCTAATCCAGGTGAATTTTATGATAAAAACCTTGGGTCGGAAATTGATATGATTTATACATACAAAATGGCAAAAGGTATTAGTATTAAGGCAGGATATCATATTTCATTTCCAAGTGAAACGATGGAGATTTTCAAAGGAGTCCAGCCAGGTGCAAGCGAAACACCTCAATGGCTTTGGTTGATGTTCTCATTTAAACCGACACTTTTTTCATCAAAATAAGCAATATTTAATTTATCATGATTAATTTAGCGGCTTTACTTTTTGTAAAGTCGCTTTTTTTTTAATTAAATGATCAATGATTTTGAATTATTCTAGATATATACTCAGTACAGGTTTAGTAATTGCATTTTTTGTATTGGTGTCCTGCAATTCAAATAATGAGACAGATATTATCCCCAGGGAAAATTTTATTAATATTTTAACAGAATTACATCTTGCTGATGCAGTTTTAACAGAAAAAAGCCTTTATGACAGGAAGCTAAAAGATTCAACAGACTCATACTACAACTATGTTTTGGTTAAGCATAATATGTCAAGAAATAAGTTTGATATAAGCTTGATTCATTATGCAAGGGATATGGAAGATTTTTCACTAATATATGACCAGGTAATTGAGAATATTAAAAGCAAAAATGAAGTTTTTAATAGAAGAAAAAGTATATTTAATTTACCAATGATTGTATTAGATTCAATAAATTTAGCAAACAAACAAAATAAAAAGAGTTTAGGAAAACGTGAAATCTGGAATAAGAAAAAAGACTGGTCTTTACCGAACGATGGGAAATTAAATACCATAAAGTTTGAAAAAGCAATTTTTGGACAATCCAGGTTTGAATTATCAGCCGAAATTATGATTTTTAAGGATGACAAATCGATTAATCCCACTATGCTAAGCTATATTTTTTACAAAGATGGATCAAACAAGGCTTTTAAAGATACAACTTTAGTTAAAGATGGGAAATGGCATACATATAAATTAACCGCAAAAACAAATCCTGCAAAAATACCAACTAAAATTGCATGTAAAATTGCAGATCATGATACAGGGACTAAGAATAAGCATATGAAAATTAGAAAAATATCACTTAAGAAATTTCCTATAATAACAAAGCCAGAATTACCGAAGAACCCAAATCTTAAAAAGAAAAATATACGAGTAATAGAAAAAAGTAACTAAATACTCATTTCGGGTATTTCACCCTCAACAATTAATTTGCCTTCAGTAGCATTTACAATATCTTCAACACTAACACCCGGCGCTCTTTCAATTAATTTAAACCCATCATCTGTTAAATCAATTACAGCCATATCTGTAACAATTTTTTTAACACAAGAAACACCTGTTAAGGGTAATGTACATTCCTTAATAAGTTTTGATTCACCGCTCCTATTAGTGTGTTGCATAGCAACTATAATATTTTTTGCAGAAGCAACCAAATCCATAGCCCCTCCCATGCCCTTAACCATTTTTTTTGGAATTTTCCAACTGGCAATATCACCCTTTTCACTAACTTCAAAAGCACCCAACACAGTTAAATCAACATGTCCGCCACGAATCATAGCAAAACTGGTCGCCGAATCAAAAAAGGAAGCACCCGGAACAGTTGTTACTGTTTGTTTACCGGCATTTATCAAATCCGCCGAGACTTCTTCCTTTTGCGGAAAAGGTCCAATTCCCAGTAAGCCATTTTCCCATTAAAATCTCTTACTTCTTTTCCATCAGCTACCTCTGTGCCATATTCTGCCGGAATACCTGCTCCACCAGCCCTTATTCTTTCTGCCAATGTTCCTTGAGGAATTAAATCAACCTGGAGTTCCCCGCTCAAAAGTTGCCGTTCAAACTCTTTATTTTCACCTACATATGATGAAATCATTTTTTTTATCTGATATTTTTTTAATAATAATCCAAGACCAAAATCATCCACACCTGCATTATTTGATATGCAAATTAAACCGTTGATATCGGTTTTTGTCATAGCATTAATACAGTTTTCCGGTATTCCGCACAGCCCAAAACCACCTAACATGATTGTACAATTACTTTTTATCGGCTATTGCTTCCCTGGCATTTTCAACAATTTTGTTCATAGAAAATTTGTTTGTTAATGTCTTAAAGTTAGTACTTTTTAAACTCTGTTTTTAAAAAATAAAACACAGCCTTTTGGCAATAAAACTAAAAAATATCATTTTCAGGGTTACCTATCTCTTCAAACTCTGATTCATGTTCTTTATATTTTGAACAATCTATTTCAATACCCTCCATATTATCAGGAACTTCAAATCTTGCTTTACTAATTCCCAGATCTTCATCAATATAAACTTCGCGCATATAATGTGCCCAAATGGGAAGTGCCATACTTGAACCTTGTCCATAGGCTCCGCTTGCAAAACGAATGCTTCTTTCTTCGCCCCCAACCCAAACACCGGTAACCAAATTGGGTACCAACCCTATAAACCATCCATCAGAATTATCATTAGTAGTTCCTGTTTTCCCGGCAATTTCATTGTTAAGATTATAGGTAAAACGCAATCGATAGCTTGTCCCCCCGGGACCGGTAACACCTTGCATTAAATTAAGCATACGATATGCTGTCCCTTCACTAATAACTTCTCTTTTCTTAGGTTTAAAAGTAGAGATAATATTACCGTTTTTATCTTCTATACGGGTAACAAATATTGGCTCAACAAACACCCCCTTATTTATATATGTGTCGTAAGCGGCAACCATTTCAGCTAACCTGATTTCAGATGCACCCACGCAAATGGAAGGGACCTCAGGTATTTTACTAACAATTCCCATTTTCCTTGCCAATTGAACAAAAGTAGCTGGATTGTATTGTTTCATTATCCATGCAGAAACCTGGTTAAGGGATTTAGCCAAACCTGTTTTAAGTGTTATCATTTCCCCATCTACACTTGATGGAGAAAACCTTGGGGTATAATCACTTTGTCCTTCAGGCATTTTAAAGGTTACCGGGATATTTGGTATTTTATGGCAAGGTGAAAAACCACCGGGCATCATGGCAATGGTATAAATAATAGGTTTAAAAGTAGAACCAACCTGCCTTTTAGCAATCATAACATTATCAAACTTAAAATGGCGATAATTAATATCCCCAACATATGCACGAACATAACCAGTTTGTGGTTCCATAGACATTAAACCGGCATGCAAAAAATATTTATAATACCGTATGGAGTCGATAGGTGTCATAACCGTATCAATATCACCTTTCCATGAAAAAACATGCATCCGGGTTGGTGTATTAAAATTTTTTATGATTGCAGCAGAATCCATCTTATCCACATTGCGAAGAACCCTGTAACGTTCACTCCTTCTCATAGCCAGATACAATATCCTATCAATCTGTTTTTGCTTAAGCTTCCAGTGAAATGGTGCTCTTTGGCGCCCTTTTTGGGTTTTAAAAAATAAAGGTTGCAAATACCCTCCCATATGTTCCTTTACAGCCTGCTCTGCATAATGTTGCATCCTGGAATTAATGGTAGTATATATTTTTAAACCATCGCTATATAAATTATAGTTTTCACCATTCGGTTTTTTATTTCTATTACACCACCCATATAATGGATTACTACCCCAATTTAACGAATCCTCTTTAAATTTTTGAGCTTGGTAACTAGCATAATTTTTACGTTCCGGTTTCCGGGCGGTCATTATTTTCCGTAAATATTCCCTAAAATAAGTACCCAGCCCACGTGAATGTGATTGTACATTATATCTAGTTATTAAAGGTAATGCCTTTGTTGAGTCAAAAACCTCCTGTGTTATAAAACCATATTTTTTCATTTGACCCAAAACCGTATTACGCCTAGTTTTTGATCGTTCAGTGTTTCTTACCGGATTAAATCTTGATGGTGCCTGTAAGACACCAACCAGTACTGCAGCTTCTTCAAGTTTTAATGAATCCGGTGATTTATCAAAAAATGTACGTGCAGCTGATTTAATACCAAAAGCCTGGCTACCAAACTCAACGGTATTTAAATACATGGCCATTATTTCCTCTTTGGTATAATTCCGTTCCAACTTTACGGCGATTACCCATTCTTTTAACTTGGCAAAAATTGTAACAGCCAGTCTTCCTAATTTAGAACGATTCTTGGTGTCGCGGGGGAACAAGTTTTTAGCCAATTGCTGTGTAATGGTACTCCCACCACCTGTCCCCTGTCCTAATAAAACAGTTCTGATTAAAACACGAAACAATCCTCTTGCATCAATACCCGAATGATCATAATAACGAACATCTTCCGTTGCAACCAGAGCATTCACTAAAACCGGGGGCAGGTTTTCAAACTTTACAACGGTTCTGTTTTGACGATAATACTTGCCCAAAAGTTTCTGGTCGGCCGATATGATTTCGGCAGCCAAATTACTTTCCGGGTTTTCCAACTCTTCAAATGTTGGCATATATCTCCAGTGCTCAGGATTTTTCTCACTACTACTTGAGATTATTGTAAACAAGACAACCGTTAAAAATATTGGGATAAATACCACGATCCACCATACTTTAACAGCCTTTTTTTTATATTCAGGAGTCATTTCTACCATAGTAATGTTTTATACTTAGCTTGTCGAAGTGTAAACTTTTATTGCAAAGATAAAAATAAAATTTACATGAAAATAGTATTATAAAATATGCTTGTCTATTTGCTATATACAAGCCTTATTTTTAGACAATTAACCATGTTTATGAAAACTGCTTAATTCAAAATATTCTAAAAAAGTTTTGAACTTAGTATTCTAAATGCTTTATTTTGTGCAAATTTTCTGATTAGAATATTTCAACATTATAATAAACAATTTGCATACGGTAATTTGTTTTAAACATATATAAGAATGGAACCAAACTTAGTGATTGTAGAGTCCCCGGCAAAAGCCAAAACCATAGAAAAATTTCTGGGTAAAGATTTTCAGGTTAAATCAAGCAATGGCCACATTAGGGATTTGGCGAAGAAGGATTTTGGAATTGATATAGCAAACCAATTTAAACCGGTTTATATTATTAATCCTGAAAAAAAGAAGATTGTAACTGAGTTAAAAAAACTGGCAAAACAATCAACAACAGTATGGTTGGCATCGGATGAAGACCGTGAAGGGGAAGCTATTGCATGGCACCTGTTTGATACTTTAGGCTTGAAAGATTCAAATACAAGACGAATTGTATTTCATGAAATAACCAAAGATGCTATATTAAAAGCAATAAAAAATCCCAGAAAGATTGATTATGACCTGGTTGCAGCCCAACAAGCTAGACGTGTATTAGATCGCCTGGTAGGTTTTGAACTATCACCTGTGCTTTGGAGAAAAGTAAAGCCTTCATTATCAGCGGGCAGAGTTCAATCAGTGGCAGTGCGCCTGATTGTTGAGCGAGAACGTGAAATATTGGCCTTTAAACCGGAATCAGCATTTAAAATAACTGCACTTTTTGATATACCTGGTGATGGAAAAAAAGCAGTAGAATTAAGTGCCGATTTAGAAAAAAGGATTAAATCAGAAAAAGCAGTTCAGGAATTTCTAAATAATTGTAAATCATCAGAATACAAAATAGCCGATATTGAACGGAAACCTTCAAAGCGTTCACCAGCTGCACCATTTACAACATCAACATTACAACAGGAAGCAAGCAGAAAGCTGGGTTTTTCTGTATCCCAAACAATGTCAATTGCGCAAAGGTTATATGAATCAGGAAATATTACCTATATGCGTACAGATTCTGTAAACTTATCAAACGCTGCCCTTCAATCAATTAAGAAACAAATTATAAAAGAGTTTGGAGATAAATACCATAAACAAAGGGCTTACAAATCGAAAATAAAAGGTGCCCAGGAAGCGCATGAGGCGATTAGGCCTTCTTATATGGAAAAAACAGATATAGATGGTTCCTATCAGGAAAAGCGTTTATATGAATTAATCTGGAAAAGAACAATTGCTTCGCAAATGAGTGAAGCGCAAATTGAAAAAACAAATATCATCATTAAATGTTCTGCCTGTACTGAAAGATTCATTGCCTCAGGTGAACGAATAAAGTTTGATGGCTTTTTAAAAGTTTATCTCGAATCAACTGATGACGAAAATGGAAGCGGTATTCCTAAAGGTAGCTTACCTGAATTATCTGTTGATTCAACACTAAATGTTCGACAAATTGATGCTATCGAAAAGTTTTCAAAAAGTTTACCAAGATACACGGAAGCAAGCCTGGTTAAAAAACTTGAGGAATTAGGTATTGGCCGTCCTTCAACTTATGCCCCAACTATTTCAACCATACAGAAAAGAGGCTATGTACATAAAGAAAACAGGGATGGTAAAGAAAGAAAATATATCCAGTATACACTCGCAAAAAATAAAGTAGAAAAAACAGAAAAAACAGAGCTGTTTGGAAAAGAAAAAGCCAAGCTATTCCCCACAGATATTGGAATGATCGTAAATGACTTTTTGCTCAAAAATTTTGAGGACATCATGGACTACAACTTCACTGCAGATGTTGAGAAAAAATTTGACGAAATATCATTTGGAAAACTTGAATGGCCAAAAATGATTGATCAGTTTTATCATCCGTTTCATGAAAGGGTTGAACAAACAATTGAGAAATCAGAAAGGGGAAGTGGTGAAAAAATTCTTGGAAAAGATCCTGATTCCGGTAAAGTAGTTTTAACCAGGATGGGCCGCTACGGAGCTATTGTGCAACTTGGAGATGCTCAGGAAGGTGATAAACCTGTTTTTGCAAGTTTGAACAGAGATCAGTTAATTGAAACAATTAACCTGAAAGATGCATTGCATCTTTTAAAATCAAATAAAGATGGCCGCAACCTGGGTAATGATCCTGAATCTGGTAAGCCCGTATTCGTTAGGGTTGGTCGATATGGTCCAATGGTGCAGATTGGTACCTCCGATGATGATGAAAAACCAAAATATGCCAGTTTATTAGCAGGGATGGATGTTAATGCCATTGACCTTGAACAGGCACTTGAGTTATTCAGACTACCTAGAACGGTGGGGGAGTTTGAAAATAAAGTAGTGGTAATTGGTGTTGGAAGGTTTGGGCCATACATAAGGCATGATTCAAAATTTGTATCGTTAAAAAAGACAGACGATCCCTTAAGTATAACCCTTGAAAGATCAATAGAACTAATTAATGACAAAAGAGAAGCGGATAAGAAAAAACTAATTAAAGAATTTGCTGAAGACAAAGACATTTTAGTTATTAAAGACAGGTGGGGTAAACCTTGTATAAAACATAAAACAAAATATTATCGATTGGGTAAAAATATTGACCCGGAAAAATTAACCTTGGAAAAATGTAATGAAATTATTGCAGCTGAAACAAAAACCACTAAAAAGAAAAAAACGAAAAAATAATTATCCCGGGATTTGATAATAGTGGTGACTTCTAAAAATTCGATTATTAAGGCTTGCCTAAATTTTAAAGCTCGATTTTACTTCTGTAAATGAGTGTTTTAAAATTTAGGCGTAACGCAGAGAAACGGATTTTTAAAAGTTGCCTGGTATAAAACAATTTATATTTCATTTGTTATAATCTAAAGCACACTGTATATTTGTTATATACTTTAATGCATTAAATAGATAACAGCACATGGATATTTCTGCCTATTTTGACCATATTGAAATTGAAAAACTTGATATCAGTCAGGAGGTTAAAAGCAATAAGTACGCCTTGTACCATATTGATAAAAATCTGGAAAATAATCACCTTAAAAATATAAATAAATATAAAATTGCAATTTTTGGTGTTCCTGAAGAAAGAAACACCAAAAATAAAGGTACTGCCCTGGCACCAGATATTATCAGAGAAAAATTATATCATCTGAATCTGCCTGAATCTGCCAGTATAATTGACCTGGGTAATTTAAAACCTGGTAAAACACTAAAAGATACTTATGTGGCCGTTGGCGATATCGTAGCTGAATTAATCTCTGTATCAATAATTCCACTAATCATTGGTGGAAGCCAGGATTTAACTTATGGAAATTTTTTGGCATATCATCAATTAAATAAAGAAGTCAACCTTGTTTCAATTGACCCTAAATTTGATATAGGTTACCTAACTGATCATTTTGATTCCTCAAGTTTTATTGGCCAAATAATGGCATTAAATAGTGAAAATATATTTAATTATACAAACCTTGGTTACCAGGCATATTATACAAACAAAGAAGAAACTGATTTGATAAATAAGCTAAATTTTGACTCATACCGCTTAGGAAAAGTTAGGGCAAATATTAAAGAATCAGAACCGGTTTTACGAGATGCAGATATATTGAGTATCGATATAAGTGCAGTTAAACAAGCTGAAGCTCCAGCATTTTACAATCCTTCGGCAAATGGTTTTTATGGTGAAGAATTATGTCAACTTTCACGTTATGCCGGTTTAAGCGACCGGTTATCATCTTTTGGTATTTATAATGTTAATCCGAGGTTTGATGTAAACAACCAAACCGTAAACCTTTGTGCACAAATTATTTGGTATTTTATTGAAGGAGTAACACAAAGACAAAAAGATTATCCTGACAGGAATTTAAAAAACTATACTAAATTCATTGTAAATTTTGATAACAAAGAGCAGAATATTGTTTTTTACCGTAACATTAATAATGACAGATGGTGGATGGAAATTCCCAATCCAAAGAAACAATCAACTGGTAAAGTTATTGCCTGCTCTTATGAAGATTATAAATTAGCATGTACTCAGGAATTGCCTGAAAGATGGATTAGGAATGTGCAAAAAATGAGGTAATATCATTAAATTAAAAAAAACAGTACAATTTAAGAAACATTTTTATAAAATTTACGTATAAAAAGATAAAACTACAAGATTAAAATCTGTATCTTCCTATTCAAAAAAAATATGGCACATATATTGATACAATTTAGAAAAGTTTTTTCTAAAACATAGATGTTTGTTTTCATTAAAAAAATTTATTTACTTTGCTAAGATTAACTAATATATATGGAATTTTTATGAGGCCGCTTATACTATTATTTGCGCTATTGTATAGCCTAACAAATATAAGTGCCCAGCAAGATCCAATATTAAGCCATGTCTTTTTTGATAAAGTAAAATTAAATCCGGCATTTGCCGGTAGCGAAGGTGATATCTGTGTAGGTATTATAAATCGCCAACAATGGCTGGGATTTGAAGGGGCTCCTAAAACAACTGCTTTTAATGCAAATGCCCCGCTTAACCTTTTGGGTATAAACAGTGGTGTTGGCATTTCACTTATGGACGACCGTTTGGGTTTTGAAAACAATTTCAGGGGAAGCCTTCAATATGCATATTCCCGTAATTTGGGTGCAGGAACACTTCGCCTGGGTGTTGAAGGTGGAATCTATAACATTGCATATGATGGAACCTGGGTTACACCAGAAACTTCTGCTGATACTGACCCGGCAATTCCTGCAGAAAAAGACAATAGTATGGTTTTAGACCTGGCATTTGGAATGGCATATACAGCAGGTGATTTATTTGTAGGTTTATCTGCAACTCATCTTACACAACCCAAATTTAAATTCACAAATACGGAACAATCCCATTTAAAAAGACATTATTATTTAATGGCAGGTTACAATATACAGCTTTCAGGTAGTAATCTTGATTTGAAACCCAATTTATTAATAAAATCAGATGCTGCTTCAGCACAAATAACAATTAATATGATGGCCGTATACAATAAAAAATTCTGGGGCGGCGTTTCTTATAGAACAACTGATGCAATAGATGTAATGGCAGGCATTGAATTGTTCAACGGAATAAAAATCGGTTATGCTTACGGTTTAAATTTCTCAAAATTAATAAATACCAATGATGGAAGTCATGAAATTATGCTAGGTTATTGTTTCAACATTGGTTTTGATAAAGCACCTCAAAAATATAGAAGTGTTAGATTTTTGTAAATAAACAGCATTGGCAATAAAATTAAGGTTTGATGATATGAAAAAATTGATTCTTTTTAGCTTGGTAGTATTAATGTTCGCAAGCTGCAAAAACAAAGGGCCGCAAGGTGAGTTAGTTGGAGTTCCAGACAGGAAAGATTTTTATGAACCAGATCCATATGGTATGGCATTTATTCCAATGGGTTCATTCATTATGGGTCCTAATGATCAGGATGTTCCGTTTGCACTTACGGCACAATCAAAAACGGTATCTATTGACCCTTTCTGGATGGATATTACCGAAATTACAAATAACGAATACAGACAATTTGTTTTTTGGGTACGTGATTCATTAACCAGAAGGATGTTGGTAAGAAATGATATCGAAGGTTATAAAGCTGAAATGAACGAGGAGATTGCATATGATGGCTATGACCACGATGATCCTGAAACCTGTTATTTGAATTGGGAAACAGAAATTCAGTGGAATAGCGAAGATGAAGAGTATATAGATGCAATTAAAGATATATTCCTTGCGCAACACGAACGCTTTTACAGAAGAAAAGAAGTAGATTCCCGAAAATTAATTTATGAATATTATTGGGTAGACCTAAAACAGGCTGCGAAAAAAACAAACCGTTATAACTTTAATGATGACTATACCGGTGGTGAATATAACGGTGAAATTATTAACAGTAAAGGTGAAAAAGAAGCAATTAAAGACCGCTCCTCTTTTGTTATGTCAGCTAAAATTGATGTTTATCCTGATACATTAGTTTGGATGGCTGATTACACTTATTCTTATAACGAACCCTATGCCAAAAGTTATTTCTGGCACCCTGCCTTTGACAACTATCCTGTTGTTGGGGTAACCTGGAAACAAGCAAATGCATTTTGTATATGGCGTACTCAGTTAATGAGAAACTATATGGCTCAAAAAAGAAGTGTTCCGTTCCAGGATTATAGATTACCTACCGAAGCTGAGTGGGAGTATGCTGCTCGTGGTGGTCTTATGCTTTCAATGTATCCATGGGGTGGTCCATACTCGAGAAATAATACTGGTTGTTTTATTGCAAACTTTAAACCTCTAAGGGGCGACTATGGTAGTGATGGTTCAAACGAGACTATTGAAGTTGCTTTATTCTCACCAAATGAATGGGGATTATATGATATGGCCGGTAATGTTGCTGAATGGACATCAAATGCATTTGATGAATCAGCATACAGCTTTACACATGACCTGAATCCCGATTATGTATATAATGCACTTGCTGACGACCCACCTGTTCTTAAAAGGAAAGTAATCCGTGGTGGCTCATGGAAAGATATTGGTTATTATATGCAGGTAGCTACGCGAACTTATGAATATCAGGACACAGCAAAATCTTATGTTGGTTTCCGATGTGTAAGGTCATTCATGGGACGTGATGGTGCTGACTGGGACTTCAGTAAGTTTAATTAATCTCTGTATATTTTTAATATTCAATCTTTATATATATATTTAGCTTCAAAAATCAATTCAATTCAATTTAATTTATTAATTTAAACTATTAGATGATATGGGACTTGCTCAATTAACTCAATCGCATGCATGGAAAAATTTCATGGCAAAATTATATGGCTGGGGAGCTTCAGTTGTAATTATTGGTGCATTATTTAAAATATTACACTGGCCTTTTGCCGACCAAATGCTTATGGCTGGACTTGGTACGGAAGCAATAATTTTCTTCTTTTCTGCTTTTGAACCTTTACATGAAGAAATTGACTGGACACTTGTTTATCCTCAATTAGCAGGGCTTGACGATGATGACGAAATAGAAATTGCAAGTTCTGGTCCAAAATCTTCAGGTGAAGCTTTGGCTAAATTTGATGACATGCTTGAAAAAGCTGGTGGGGCTGACCTATTTAGTAAGTTAGGTGACGGTATTACCAATCTTAACGAAAGGGTTAATGATATGGCTAATATTTCAGATGCAGCTATGGCAACTAATGAATTTACCAATAACATGAAGAGTGCTTCCGGTTCTGTTAATGAACTTTCTGAAGCATACAGAGGATCTTCTGAGTCATACAAACAATCAGCAGAATCGTTAAGTTACTCTCTTGAGAATTTATCTGATTCTTATGCTAAATCTGCACAACAGGTTACAGAAAAAGGTGGAAACTTTATATCAGCTTATGAGCGCTTAACAGATGCTATGGATATTGATTTCTCTGCACTTAAAGAAGGAAATGACAAATACAGTGGTCAGGTTGATGTGTTGAATAAAAACCTAACTGCTTTAAACGCTATTTTTGAACTTCAGTTAAATGAGGCTGACCTTGATAAAATGATGGAAGACCTTAATGGTTCCGTTACTGAATCAAGAAAATATCATACCGAAATTAAAAAACTGGGTAACCGCTTAGAATCATTAAATAACATTTACGGAAACATGCTTTCTGCAATGAATGTTAACCTTAATGACTAATTATTATCTGAATTTTTTATTTTAATTTAAATCTGAAGAATTATGGGACACGGAAAAGAAAGCCCACGGCAAAAAATGATAGGTATGATGTACCTGGTGCTGACTGCTTTGCTTGCGTTGAATGTTTCTGCTGAAGTTCTTAATGCCTTTTTGTTAATTGACAACAGTTTAAGGACCACGACTGCAAACTCAGAAAAGAAGAACAATGCTGTTTATAATGAGTTTAATAAGTCTATGGAAGACAATGAAGCAGCGGTTAAACCATGGAAAGATAAAGCAGATGGCGTAAAAATTAGCTCAAAAGAACTATTTGACTATATTGATACTTTAAAACAATTAATTGTTACTACAGCTGATGGCCCTGAAGGACGTGCTGATAGTATTCAATCAAAAGATAATGTAAATATCCCGGGTCAAAGGATGATCAAGGAAAAAGTGGATGGTAAAAATCGTGCCACCCATTTAAAAGAAAGAATTGAGGCATATAAGGAATCTCTTATTACCATTGTCGGAAAAGATTCAACATTGTACATGCCTGTAATATCAAGTATTAAAAATAATTTAAATACTGATGATATTCTTGGCCTTGAAAATAATATGGTGCCCTGGCAAACGGCAAACTTCGATCATTTGCCCTTAGCAGGTGTTATTACGCTAATGACAAAAATGCAAGCTGATGTGCGAAATGCTGAAGCTGATATTTTAGGCTACTTATTTGGAAAAATTAGTGCTAGTGATTATAAATTTAATAAAGTTGAGGCCATTGTTAACTCGCCAACAAATTATGTGTTAAAAGGACAGCCTTATACTGCAGAAGTATTTATTGCTGCTTCTGACTCAACAGTTAAACCAGTGATTAAACTAAACGGAGGTTCTACTTTACCCGTAAAAGAGGGTAAAGGTATGTTTACAGGTAATACAGGTTCTGCCGGTGTTAAATCCTGGGGCGGTGTAATTGAGTTGGTTAATCCTGAAACAAAAGAAATAAAGCAGTATCATTTTAAAAGTGAATATACTGTTGGCGTAGCTCAATTAGTTGTATCACCCACGAAAATGAATGTATTTTATATAGGTGTAGATAACCCGGTAGATGTATCTGTTCCAGGTATTGATCCTAGTAAACTTCAAGCCAGGATATCAAGCGGAAGTATCCGTAGAAAAGGGAACAGTTATGTTGTTAAAGTAAAGAAGGTCGGTAAAGTACGTGTAAGTGCAACAGCAGATGGAAAGAACATGGGTTCCAAGGAATTTCGTGTAAAAAGAGTACCGGATCCAATTGCAAAAGTGGGTGGCAAAAAAAGAGGTACAGTTTCTAAAAACTGGCTAACAGCCCAGTCAGGTGTAAAAGCTGATTTGGAAAACTTTGATTTTGCATTAAGATATAATGTTACAAGTTTTACTATTTCTGCTACCATAAAAGGGTATGAAGAGGAAGCCCGTTCTAATGGAGCACGTTTTACGGCACAACAAAGGCAACTGATTAAAAAAATACCAAGTAAAAGAAAGGTGTTAATCTCAGATATTAGAGCTAAAGGTCCTGATGGAACAACCAGGAATTTGGGTGCAATATCATTTAAATTGAAATAACAGTGTAGCAAATGGAAAGCAGTAGCCTATACTGCTTTCCAAAAGAATCCTATAAAAGGAGAAAAGGTAGTAACTTAATAAATAAACTGATGAAGACAAAAGGATTATTTTCAATCATTCTGCTATTTGTAATAGTATTTAGTCCAGATGGTTTAAATGCACAAGATGTTCTTAACGGTGTTTTTATAAAAGAAAAGACAAGGAACAGAAAACCGGTTCCATATCAATATCTGCGTGAAGCTGATGTGATGTGGTCAAAAATTATATGGCGGGAAATTCAGTTAAAGGAAAAAATGAACCATCCTTTATATTATCCTGAGGTTCCAATCGGTGACCGAATGAGCCTTATTTCTTTATTGATGTGGGGTGTGCAAAACCAAGGTTTAACTGCATATGATGAATCAGAGGGCGATGAATTTGCTACAGTAATGACCGTGAAGGAAATTGAAGACAAATTTGGCGCCCAGGATGAAGTAGTAATGGTAGAGGATGTTGAAGATCCGGATGGACCCATGATAGAAACTACTATTGAGGGAACCTACAGTACTTCTGAAGTAAAAAGATTCCTGGTAAAAGAAATGTGGTTTTTTGATAAACAACGTTCAGTATTAGACGTGCGAGTTATTGGCCTTTGCCCGGTTCGTGAATTTACCAGAGAGAGTTTGGATGATGAAGAAGATGATGAAGAAGGATATGAAAATATCAAAAAGAAAAAACTGTTTTGGGTATATTTCCCTGAGGCAAGAAAAATATTAGCTAGTCATGAGGTTTTTAACCCCAATAATGATGCAGAAAGAAAATCATTTGATGATGTATTCTTCAAACGTTATTTCTCAAGCTACATTGTTCAGGAATCAAATGCCTATAATAATAGAACAATTCAAGCTTACACAATCGGTTTAGAGTCCCTACTTGAAGCAGATCGCATTAAAGAAAGTATTTTTAATTTTGAGCAAGACCTTTGGGAATATTAATTCCCCAAAAATATATTCTTTGGAAGGGCTATTCTTTTTTGAATAGCCCTTTTTTAATTTATTAGTAAATTATTACTCTAAGCTAAAATGAATAAAATCAATTCTATACTTATACTTTTTTCCCTGTTGTTGACTCAGAACATTACATCGCAGAAAAATCCTTACGTAATATTAGTTTCTTTTGATGGTTTTCGCTGGGATTATTGTAATAATACTTTTACCCCAACTTTTGATTCCATAGAAGCTAAGGGTGTAAAAGCTAAATCACTGAAGCCCTCATTCCCTACCAAAACTTTTCCGAATCATTATACTATTGCAACAGGGTTATACCCTGACAATCATGGTATTGTACATAACACCTTTTTTGTACCTGAAAAAAAAGTAGTGTACAAAATTGCAGACCGAACAAAAGTTCAAGACGGGTATTATTATAAAGGTACTCCTATTTGGAATCTAGCCGAAACACAGGGAGTTAAATCAGCTTCCTTTTTTTGGGTAGGCAGTGAAGCCAAAATACAAAATCAACAGGCAAGCTATTGGAAAGAATACGAACACAATTTCCCTTTTGAGCAAAGAGTTGATACAGTTATAAAATGGCTAAAATTACCTGAGAAAGAACGCCCTCATCTTATTTTACTGTATTTTCATGAACCAGATAGCCATGGGCATAAATATGGTCCTGATAGTGAAGAGATGAAATCTAAAATCCAGTATTTAGATAGTATTTTGGGTTATTTAACACAGGGTTTAAGCAAATTGGAGTATACGGATCAAATTAATTTAATTATCACTTCAGATCATGGAATGGGTGCTGTATCAAAAGAAAAAGTAGTTGTCTTGAAGGACAATTTAAAAGAAAAATGGTTAACCAGAATATTAGGTGCGAATCCAAATTACAACCTTTCTTACAATAAAGAGTATAAAGATTCTGTTATAAATGCCTTAAAGAAAATTAAGCACATTCAATTTTGGGAAAGAGAGGATATTCCAAAACGCCTACATTATGGTAAAAGTAATAGAATTGGGGATATTAGCATTGTTGCTGACAGTAGCTGGAGCATTGTTTTAAACAAACATGATAAGATTAATTACAAAGGTGCACATGGCTATGATAATGATAACAAAGATATGCATGCGATATTTTACGCAGTAGGCCCGGCATTTAAAGATGCTTATACTGCACCTGAACTTCTAAATATTGATATTTATCCTTTAATTACACACATTTTAGGTCTTAAAACAAATAAGATTGATGGTAATTTTAGAAGAATTAAGGAAGTATTATTGAAAAAATAGTATTGGTTTCAATAAAAAAAGCTGCATTCGCAGCTTTTTTTCATAATGAAATATTTAAAATTTCGAGTTCCAATATTCCGTTTGGAACCTTTATTTTTGCTTTATCGCCCGGTTTTTTCCCTAACAAACCCTTAGCAATAGGCGTTTCAATGGAAATTTTTCCTGCTTTTAGGTCGGCTTCACTTTCAGCAACCAAAGTATACTCCATTACCGCCTTCGTTTTAATATTTCTCAATTTTACTTTTGTTAATATTTGAACAGTTGAAGCATCCAGCTGAGACTCATCTATGATTCTTGAGTTTCTTAATGTTTCCTGCAATTTAGCAATTTTCATTTCAAGTAAACCCTGTGCCTCTTTAGCTGCATCATATTCAGCATTTTCAGATAAATCTCCTTTATCTCTTGCTTCTGCAATTTGATTTGAGATTTTAGGTCGTTCAACCCTTACCAGGTGATCAACCTCATCATTTAGTTTTTTAAATCCTTCTTCTGTCAAGTACGAAACTTTTGTCATGCCCTGATATTCAATTAGTTATATAAAATAAAAAAGAATCCCGTTGATAGGACTCTTTAGGGTGCAAAGATACATAATTATTTTGAATTTTTCAAACTACTGATTAATAGCCTTTTTGATACAAATTTTATTAGCAAATTTGGCCCATAAATAAATTCTGACCTCGGAATTCTGTTTGATTTTATTTTCAAGAAGATTAAATTTACCGAAATTTCATAAAATTGTTAATGCCGAAATTTTTTCCTCTCTAGAATTGAAGAGTATATAATAGCAGAATTCAGATCAAATCCATCTTCTTTTTCATCTTTCTCCCTAATTTTTTCCTTCTCAGCCTTTGCCTTTCTTTTTTCCGCTCTCTTTTCTTTACTACTTTGTTCTACTACCTCAACATAATTATTTTCTTTAATTTCATTAGCTACAGCAGATTCTTCAATTGGTTTATTTTCAGTTTCAATTTCATGCGTTTGGCTAAATTCTTCTTTCCTTTGAAGAATTTTTTCAAAATCATTAAGAGAATATATAACATCATCAGTCTCTGATTGAACAGGTATATCTTTTTTCTTTTTCTTTTGCCCTAATAAACTAACAATGAAAATTACAATTGTTGCTATAATATAAATAATAGTATCCAGATCCATATGCCGGTATTTTGATAAAGTACTTTACAAAGTTAACTATTCTTTAATAAAAGTCAACCAATCATTTAAATAAATTTAAGAATTTCCTTTTACGAGCCTTCCTTTTTTCTCTTCGATACCTTTTTTTAGCCCTTTTTTCTTTTTCATGCATCCTTATTATGGTTTCTTTATTTTGAATACTCTCAAACTTTTTCTTGCGAAACTTTTCAACTTTTTTTGTCATAACATACTCCTTCCTATATGAACGAGCCAATCCAAATCTTCCTTTTATATTAAGTGTGTCCCTGTAACTTCTTCTCAATTTTTGTTCCTTACCGGTAAGCCTATATTTTTCATTAATCCTTTGTAAATAGTTAAATTCTTTTTCTGTTAGGTTCATCCCATCAAGTTTATGTTCTTTTCGGGCAATACTTTCTCTAATCGGATCGTTACTCTCAGACAGGGGTTTTTCCTTCTGTGCAAAACCAGTAGAACTAATATTACAACAAATAAGAATAAATATATTTAAAAATACTAAATTTGCGCTCATAAATACAATTGTAATACCTATGTCAAAGATAATACTAATTTTTCTATCGTTGTTTTTAATTGGACTTTTTTCAACATGTGAAAATAATAACCCTGTACCAAAAGTTTATGTCAATTTCACTATTTATATAAATCCATCTTACTTGCCATTAAACACAGTTGGTGGTTCAGTATATATACCATACGAAGGAAATAAAGGAATTATTGTGACAAGATCCAGTTTTGAAAAATTTTCTGCATATGATGCTACATGCACTTATGATCCAGAGCATGAATGGGGGAAAGTGGTTATTGAATCAAGTGGGATTTCTGCAAAAGATACTGTATGCGGTTCACAATTTTCATTAGTATTAGATGGTATGGTAACAAACGGCCCTGCAGGGCTATCCTTAATGCAATATGCTGTTGATTATAATCCCAATATGGGCTCTCTTCATATTCATAATTAAATACCAAAGCCTGAATTTACAAAATCTACAATGCCTAAACAAAGGCACACCTGCAGTAGCTTCTCTGAAATATTTCTAATTTGTTAAATTTTTGACGAAAACAATTTAGCAATATGACAATTTAACCATGTTTTCAATTATTAATGATTACTTGCGATTTAATTTCAAAAAATTCATAATTACTGAGTTCAAATTCTATGCCCACATTTATCTGCAAGCCATAAAACGGATATTCTCTGTTGCGTTTTCAAGGGTTTTTTTAAGTAGATTTATCGTGATAATTAAATCTTCCCTTGTATTTCCAAAACCTAATGAAAAACGCGCTGACCTATGAGCCTCATCCTCGGATTTTCCCATGGAAAGAAGAACGTATGAAGGCTTTGGAGAGCCAGACCTACAAGCAGAACCCGATGAAAAACTAACACCCTGTTTATCCATTTCCAACAGTAATGACTCAGCCCTGATATCAGGAAAAGTAATACTTAAAGTATTGGGAAGCCTTTCTACTTTGCCTGAGTTAACCATTATTTTTGGTATTAGTTTTATAATTTCGGTTTCCAAAAAATCACGATTATTTTCTAACTCATTTAATTGGTCTTTATCCCGAATGGCCATCTCTGCAGCTTTACCTAAAGCCATAATATTCAATAAGTTTTCAGTTCCACCACGTTGCGAGAACTCTTGTTTCCCCCCACTAATTAATGGTTCTAACTCGAGTCCAGATCTAATAAATAACGCACCCACACCTTTTGGCGCATAAAGTTTATGCCCAGACATGCTTAATATATCAATACCCAGTTCTTGTATGTTAACAGGTATTTTCCCAATA
This sequence comes from Bacteroidota bacterium, assembly GCA_039714415.1. GTDB lineage: Bacteria > Bacteroidota > Bacteroidia > Bacteroidales > NBLH01 > NBLH01. The sequence continues at coordinate 29,374 of JBDLJL010000001.1, read as the reverse complement.
GCCTGAACAGCGTCAGTATGAAAAATAATATTATGCTGATGGGCAATTTCGACCAAATCAATTATTGGCTGGATGCTTCCGGTTTCATTATTGGCCAACATAATACTCACCAGACAGGTTTCGGGAGTAATTGCTTTTTTAAGGGTTTCTTTCCTTACCAGACCATCAGCATCAACATCTAAATAAGTAACCTGAAATCCAATTCCTTCAAGCCATTTACATGTATTTATTACTGAAGAGTGTTCAATCTTTGAGGTAATAATATGGTTTTTCCCACCAAAATTCTGAAATGCAACTCCTTTAATTGCATAATTATTTGCTTCCGATCCACCACTGGTAAAGGTAATTCTGCGGGATGTAGTATTTAATAATTGTGCTATTTTGCGCCTAGCAGCCTCCAATTCTTTTTTAGCTTCCTTTCCTTCTTTATAAATACTTGATGGGTTACCAAACTTGTCTATATTGTTAATAATCACTTGCTTTACTTCGTCACTCATAGGAGTAGTTGCATTATTATCAAGATATATTCTTTTAACGGGCTGTTCCTGGATATTAATTTTTAGTTCATCGGCATCTATTTCGCCGGCATCAATAAATAATTTATTAGATAAACCAGATACTTTTTGCACATCGCATAATAATGCTTTATAAACAGGGAATCCGGAAATAGGGTCGAAGTTATTTAAATCTGTTAACTCATTAATATTACAATCCTGCCAGGATTTAGGTCCAACAGGTGTACCTCCTCCCATATTTGCATCAATAGCTCCCTGGACAATATCCTCCGTAACCAACGCTCTCAATTTTACTTTGCCACGCTTGGTAATAACATAAACAAGCTCACCATTTGTGATATCCCTTTCTTTTGCATCCTTTGTATTTATGGTTACTGTAGGTTCCGGCCTTTGTTTATATAAAGATTGTATCCCGTGATGTTGTGAACGAAAATCAGTACTTACCCGCGCACCGGAATTAAAAACAAGAGGGTATTTTTTTGTCAAACTCAATTGAGATACAGGACCTTCTACCGGGTCTGTATAAACAGGTAACGCATCGTATCCATGTTCTTCAAGTATTAATGATTCAATCTCAAACTTTCCACTTGGGGTATCAAATCCGAGTTGTTTATCAGCTCGCAGTTTTCCTTTTTCCCATTTCTTATATTCCATGGGGGCAGTTTTCTGCTTAATGATTCCATTATTTTCTTTTAAATCATCAAAACTAAAACCAGAACCCTTAAGAGCCTGCTCAATTACCGCATCTTCTGTTTGCGGATACAGGTGTCCATAACCCAACCGCTTTGCTAACTCAGCCATGATAAGGAAATCATTACGAGCTTCACCAACAGGGTCAATAACTTTTTCACGAATCCTGAAAAGAGGACCATATTTCATATAGGATTGAATCTCAAACATAGTAGTTGCCGGAAGTACAATGTCTGCATATGCGGCATCTGCTGTAAGCTGCCGATCAATAGTTACTACAAAATCCAATTCGTTTAAAGTCTTTTTCCAAATTTCAGGCTGAGGCCAGGCAGTAATAATGGATGCACCATGAATAATTAATGATCTTATTTTATAGGGTTTCCCTTCCAAAACAGATTCCGGTAATGATATAGCATGTGATTCGCCACGATACTGACTGTAAACAGGAAACCTGTCCCTTCCCAGTGCTTTTGTCTCATCAGGATTAGGGATCAAACCATCCCTATTAACCTGAAATTGGTTTTCCTGCATGGCAAAACAATAACCGCCCGGAACATCTAACTGTCCGGCAAGTGCCCATAAAATAAATGTTGCCCGGATATTTTGAACACCACTATTTGTATATTCCAACCCGGTGTACATCAATGGTGCAACCCCGTTTAATTCAGAAATAGCAATAGCTAGCTCTTCTACTTTCTCAGCTGGTACTCCTGTGATTTGTTCTACAACTTCAGGTCTAAATTGTTGTGCATATCGTGAAAAATTTTCAAAGCCAACTGTCCATTCTTCAACAAAACTTTTGTTATAAAGATCCTGCCTGATTAAAATATTGCATAAACCTAATGCCAGGGCACCATCAGTTCCCGGCCTAAGTGGTAACCAATCAACACCATCAAGCTTTGCCACTGCTGTTTTTCTAGGGTCAATTACTACAATTTTAGCACCGCGACCGTGAGCCTCCAATACTTTTTTATAACTATTTGGTGGTGTATCTGTTGCTGGATTAGCACCCCAGATAATTACCATTTCAGCATTATCGGTATCAGGAAACATATAATGATACATCCCACCCATGGTGACATGAGGGGCTATCATTGCAAAAGAAACATAACATAAAGCACCAACACCTAAGGTGTTTGGCGAGCCAAACGGAAATAATACACTTGAAGCTGATGAAATAGCCACATCTTTTGGCTGGAACAAATCGCATAAAGCCAATTCAAAGCTACCACGGCCAGTGTATATTGCTGTTGCTTCAGCACCATAGTTTTCTTTAATTTCAAAATGTTTCTTTACAATTATATCATAGGCTTCATCCCAGCTAATTCTTTCAAATTTATAATCCCCTTTTGGGCCAACACGTTTCATGGGATAGCGGAGCCTATTTTCTGAATAAACAATTTCGGGTGCATGTTTTCCAAATTTGCAAATTGCACCCAATGGTGAAGTATCGTCTTCTTCAACTTTAACCATTTTTCCATCGTCACCATAAGTTACCTTAACCCAGCAACCTGCCGGACAAATACCACAGATTGCCTTTTTTGTAATATTTTTCATCTAAAAAAAGTGATTTTACAGAACTAGAAATCAGTCCAATATATTAAAATCAATTATTTGAATCTTATATAAAATCCCTCAATGAGGGTTTACTGCTTCCCACAAAGAATTAACAAAGAAATGGCGATTGTCAAAAAAGTTTTTTTGTACTTTAAAACCGCTCATATTGGCCATTTCCTGAATCATTTCTAAATCATATTTTTGGGAAATTTCCATGAAAACAGGTTCCCATTTATCAAACTCAAAACTTAAATCCCGTTCTCCAAAACTTACTACCTGCTTTTTTACACTCACCAAATAACTTTTTGCTGCACCACTTTTGGGATCGTAAACCGGGTAGTGAATAAAAGATCCGATATCAAAATTAGCATGAAGCTCCCTGTTTATTCTACCCAACAAGTTAAGATTAAATTCTTCAGTATAACCTGCTTTATCATTATACGCTTTAAGAATCACTTTGGGGTCTTTTTTCAAATCAAATCCTATAAATAATTTATCACCAGGTATTAGGACCTTTCTTACCGATTTTAAAAAATCAAGACTCCCTTCATAACCATAATTTCCAATATTGGATCCCAAGAATAGTACAATTTTTTTCTTATAGGTATTCAGGTTTAAAGAACTCAATATTTGAAAATAATCACCAATTTGTTCTTCTACCATCAAATTTGGAAAACGATTTTTAAGCTCATTTACCAGCTTAATAGTAGGCTTTTCAGAAATATCAACCGGAATATATCGAAAAGGAACTTCATTTTTATAAAAATGCTCAAGTAGAATTTTTGTTTTAAATCCATCACCTGAGCCCAGATCAATCAGATTAAATCCTTCCGGGCTTTGATAAAACGCTTCCTTAATTGCCTTTTTTTGCTGATTAAATATTTCATGTTCACAATTAGTAAGGTAGTAATCTTGATGTTGCATTATTTTCTCAAAAAGCCTGCTTCCAGCATCATCATAAAAATATTTTGAAGAAAGAAATTTTTGACTGGACGAAAGGCCTTCTAACACATCATTTAAAAAAGAACTATCGATGTTATTTTCTAAACTTTCTGTTTCCTTTTCACTGGAATTTTCGTAATTCATTTGCTAAATGTTTAAAGTTCAGATATTACTTTGTTAAAAAATGAATTAAATGGTTTGGCTGTTTTATACAAATTCAGTAGGTAGTCTACAAAATCAGGTGATTTAATCATATCATCATCAATTGTATGTACCAAAGCATAACTTTTAAGCTTTAAAAGTTCAATATCTTTAAAATCCTTAGGAAAGCCTCTGGGTGCACTTTTAAGTTTTTCACCATATATTTCAGGATAAACTTTTTTAAAACCAGGTGTCGAAATTATATCCTTAAACTCATCTGTTTTGTCCATTATTTCATAACGGAGTTCCTTTAAGACAGCAGATTCCGGATGATATACTCCCCCACCGGCAAATGATCCTTCGGGTTCAATATGAACATAATAACCTGCAAAAGGGCTTTTTCTTCCGCCATCGGCTAAATAAGCCCCAAAATGGGTTTTATAAGGCTGTTTGTTTTTTGAAAATCGTACATCTCTGTATATTCTAAAAATACAGTCCTTTGCAGATAAAGAACCATTAAACCCGTCAAGTTGTTTTATTTTTGGAATTAACTGGTTGATAAGAATTTCAAATTGTTCTTTCAGTTCAACAAATTCTTTTTTATGATCATTGAACCAGTCACGGTTATTATTTTCCTTTAATTTTTTTAAAAACTTTAAAAGCCTTTCAAATTCCATGTTCTTATTCTTTAATTTTACTCAAATATACAAGAAATAATAGAACAAATTGTCACATTATTGACATTGAAAAATAAGCTTTCAAGTTTTTAATTATATGTTTAAAAAATTTTCATGTTCAATTACTGCAATTTTTTAATCTTTTAGTACTCTAATAATGTGCAGATTGACAAAAGTATTTCTACTATATATTATAATTGAGCTACCGGCATCAGCACAACAAAAACCAGATTATAATTTAAAACCAGATCATATAAACATCTCGATTCTGCGGAAAATGTGATGACTAAAAAATATTGCAGTCCAGAAAATAGAAAAACCCCGGCATAAAACCGGGCTTCTCTTTCTTAATTTTCTGTTTTTTATCCCAACTATGATTCGTGTACGATAATTTCAGAGCTAAGCTCCATTGCCTTTCGATAGCTTTCACTAACACCACAATATCTTTCCTCGGAAAGGCTAATTGCTTTTTTTAATTTTTCCATAGGAAGATTTTTCCCTGTGAATTCATAAATTACCTTCATTTTATGGAAGTGTTTTGGATGTTCTTCAGTTAAATCACCTTCTACTTTTACCTGGAAGTCATCTAATTCTACACGCATTTTGGTTAAAATTGAGATTACATCCATTGCCGTGCACCCACCAAGAGCAACTAGCATCATAGGTTTAGGTTGCGGGCCTCTATTTTCGCCACCTACGTTATCGGTTGCATCTATCATAATTTTATGACCAGCAACCTCAACTTCAAAAGCCATTTTTTTTTTCCAACTAGCTGTAATTGAATCTTTCATATTCTGTATTTTTAATACTCTATTCTAAATAACTATATAAATTAATTTTTTAATATTTTTACAAATATACTTTAAAATTGTATATTGCAAAAAATTGATAGTACGGTTTTTTATTATGAAAGTGCTAATTTATATAGTGTTATAGAAGAATAACATTTATAAATGATGCATTTACAATAGAATATTTGATCAGATTTAACCATAACACAAAAAATAGTGCAAGTTTATAAATGAGAAATCTAGAAAATATTCCAGCTTGTGGCGATTGCTTTAATATTAATCCACTTTTTAGCAATCTTACAAAGGATGAATTAAACATTCTTACCTTCGAGAAAGGGTGTAACTTTTATAAAAGAGGGAACATTATCTATCAGGAAAGAAACCGGATAAGTGGTGTATACTGTATAAGCCAGGGTGTTATAAAACTCTTTAAAACGGGAATAGATGGAAGAGAGCAAATTATCAGGTTTGCCCAAAAGGGAGATATAATCGGTTATCGTTCAATTCTTAGCCAGGAACTTGCTTGCACAACAGCAAAAGTAATTGAAGATGCTGTTCTATGTTTTATTCCTGCCAACTTATTTTTTAATTTGATTAAAGAAAACAGTGACTTTTCCATGCAAATAATGAAACTTTCATTAAAGGAATTGGGTGAAGCGAATAAATTTATCATTGACATTGCTCAAAAAACAGTTAGAGAAAGACTAGCAGAGGTGTTAATCCTTTTAAAAGATACATTTTTACTTGACGATGAAAAATATTTGCAAGTTAGTCTTACAAGGGAGGAGTTGGCCAATTTGGTAGGTACTGCAACCGAATCTGTCATCCGTCTTCTATCTGAGTTTAAATCAGATAAATATATCGAATTAAATGGCCGACGTATTAAAATATTAAATGTTGAGGCATTAAAAAAGTTAGGCGGAATCAATTAAAGTAACCGTTAAAGTGTATTTTAGAAAAACTTAATCCCTATCATTACAATATCATCTGTTTGTTCATGATTTTGTGTCCATTTTTCCAATTCTTTATACAGAATTAGTTTTTGGGATTTTAATGATTTGTTTTGATTTTCTAACAACAAAGCCATTAATTTCTTTTTTGAAAATTTTTTCTCTTCAGAACCGCCAAACTGGTCAGTTATTCCATCAGAGAACATATAAACTACATCATCTTTTTCGAGCTGAAGTTCTTGGTTGTTAAGTAACCCAACCTCTGGTTCTAAATCCAATGAAACAAAATCGCCCCTTATATAGAATAAATAATACTCATCATTATGCATTAAAGAACTAACTTTTTGACCATTAATCAATAAATAGTTTTTTTCTTTTCTTAAAACAATTATTGGTCTGCTGGCACCAACAAAATTCAGAGTATGATCAAGTTCATTGTATTCGCAAAAAACAGCATCTAAACCGTTACTTGTCGCATATGTATCAGTAGATTTAGAAAGATTATTAAGCAATTCTGTACGTAAATTATTAGCAACCTGCAAAGGGTAAGTAATATTTTCTTTATTCACCACATAGTTTAGTGCCATATAAGCCAAAATTGAAATCATAGCGGCAGGAACTCCATGTCCGGTAGAATCAGATACACAAATAAATTTTTTGTTCAACTTTTGAGCTATAAAATATAAATCGCCCCCAACCATATCCCTGGGTTTGAACAGTGTAAATGAATTCGGGAACACTCTTGTAAAGCTCTGTTTATCCGGAAGTAAAGATTGCTGGATACGTTGAGCAGAAATCATGCTTTCATGAATATTGGCATAAACCTGATATTCATCAACCTGATCCTGTGTTTGCTTTAAACGTGCGTGTATGTCAATTTTTGTGTAAAGTTCAGTGGCATCAATTGGTTTCTTGATGTAATCATCAGCTCCTAACAACATAGCCTTTTTTACATCGTCCTTTTCAACCTTGGCGGTAACCATTATAACGATGATATTTGAAAGGTTTTTATTAGTTTTAATTTTTTCAAGAGCCTCAAAACCATCCATATATGGCATAAGTACATCTAATAGTACAATATCCGGCGGGGCTTCAACAATTTTATTATAAGCCTCCAACCCATTCTCCGCAGAATCAGTTTCATATTTGTTTTTAAACAAACTCTCCAGAAGTAATACATTTATAGGTTCATCATCTACTATTAGAATCCTCATTAATTTGCTTAGTTTATTCCCGCAACTTGCACACAGGTCATTATTTAGTATCTATAAAAAACATAACGTTTTCTTAAAACACCATTTAGGATATATAATAAACCCTAAAATAGCATTTTTTTTATAAACTGTGAAATTATTTTTCAAATTTCAACCTTAATTTATTATTAATGAAAACTTTCTTGCAAACATATAAAAGCCTTCATCTTTTTCCAAGTGTTTTTTTAAAACCCTATTTTATTATCACTATTTAATTTACTAAAATCTTTTTTTTCCAAATTGTAAATTTCGGCTAGTGTTAAAGATTTATTAATATCACTTTTGATCCCCAATTTCAAAGCTAATGCCTTTGCTTTTATACTTTTAAGTTCTTTGAATTCATAACGGGCAATTAACCTTCCCTTTCGCAAAATTGCCTGATCAATTTGTTTTAAATCAGCATTAAAAGTACAAACTATTTTAATAGCCAAAGCATCCGACAACAACCCATCGCCCAGATTTAAAAGATTTACCAAAGCATTATCTATGCGTCCTCCATCTCTTGGTTTTATCAAGGTTTCACAATCTTCCAATACTAAAACGCTGTTCCTGTATTGAGAGATAAATGGTAAAAAATTAGGATTTGAGATGGTATCCATCATATCCAAAGGTAAAAAAATAAAACGCTTATTCACCGTATTCATCAAATTACGGATATAGGATGTTTTACCTGTTCCATATTTACCATGCAACAATATCAGACCATTTGATTTATTTGTGTTGAGAAAACCATTTATAGTACTATTGACCTCAATAAAATCATCATTGTAGTTAGTTGCAATATCAATATCCTGTTTTTTTATATTGAAGCGCCTGAAATCAAAACCATACTCCGAATGGTTGTTTCTGGATACCATATAAAACTTTTTCTTGTGCTTTTTCTCTTTTCTGCTTTGTTTTAAGATATCAATTATTTTTTGAATCTGCTCAAATTCCACATCTTTAGCATAATAAAATACTGCTTTGTAATTTGCAATAAAAAGCAAAAGTTTGTCCTTTATTTTTATCAGATAATTACATTGATTGTAGTCGAGCTGATCAATTTTCTTCGATTTGGAATACTCATCTTTAATTAAAAAATCTTCTTCTTTTATATTGAACTTCTGTTCAAGATTTTTTAAAAGCAACTCAACATTTATGCTTTTATAAACTGAGTAAGTACTATAAGCGGCTTTATATAAGGAAACAAAAAGTTTACCATGGTGAATATCATCATCATAATTTGAAAAGATATCAGGAATTTTCATTTCTTCAACATCCAGATTGTTTAATTCCATTTTTTTATCTGTTCTCTCCCCTCCTGTTTTTTCCATTATTAAGTTTTTAAATATGTTTGGCCGACAAAAATAGTAAAAATACAGATGCCTATTACCCGATTAATTCATAAACTTTTATGAACATTAGCTCAGTGAAGCCAAGAGAATTTTAAAAAATGATTTGATATTGAATAAAAGCTCCTATTTTTGTAAAAATTTAGATTACCCTTTTTAAATTATAGAATATGACAGCAGAGGCAAATGAAAATAAGGATCAAAAGAAATCGCTTAATTTTATCGAAACCATTATCGAATCTGATTTAGAGACTAAGAAGCATGATCAAATATTCACAAGGTTCCCTCCTGAGCCAAATGGATATTTGCATATTGGCCATGCCAAATCAATATGCCTGAATTTTGGTCTGTCAGAAAACTATAAGGGAAAATGTAACCTTAGGTTTGATGATACGAACCCCGTAAAAGAGGATGTTGAATATGTTGAATCGATTAAGGAAGACATAGCTTGGCTTGGCTTCAACTGGGAAGATGAAATTAAATTCACATCTGACTATTTTGAAAAACTTTACGATTTTGCTGTTAAACTAATAAAATCAGAGAATGCCTATGTTTGTGAATTAAGCCCGGAACAGATGAGGGAATATAGGGGAACCCCAACAGAACCTGGTAAAGAAAGTCCATGGCGAAACCGAGATGTAAATGAAAGCCTTAAACTATTTGAAGGTATGAAAAACGGGGAGTTTGAAGAAGGAAAATATTTGCTTAGGGCAAAAATTGATATGTCTTCACCTAATATGCATATGCGTGACCCTATTTTATACCGTATAAGGTTTGCAAGCCATCATCGTACAGGTGATACATGGTGCATTTATCCAATGTACGATTTTGCCCATGGCCAATCAGATTATTTTGAAGGCATTACACATTCGGTTTGTACATTGGAATTTGAGGTACACAGACCGCTTTACGACTGGTTTATTGACCAGTTAGCTGATAGTGAATACAGGCCAAGGCAAATTGAGTTTGCCCGTTTAAACTTAACTTACACGGTAATGAGCAAACGTAAATTACTGGAATTGGTTGAAAAAAAATATGTGAGCGATTGGGATGACCCCAGAATGCCTACAATTTCTGGTCTTCGCAGGCGTGGATACACTCCTGAATCTATTCGTAATTTTTCTGATAAAATTGGAGTTGCCAGGCGTGACGGATTTATTGATGTGGCTCTACTTGAACACAGTATTAGGGAGGATTTAAACAAAAAAGCTGACCGGGTAATGGGGGTTTTAAACCCATTAAAAGTAATAATTGATAATTATCCGGAAGATAGTGAAGAATATTTAGATGCAGTAAATAATCCTGAAGACGAAAGCCGGGGGAAAAGAAAAGTTCCATTTAGTAAAGAACTATATATTGAGCAAGAAGATTTTATGGAAAACCCACCAAGAAAATTTTTCCGACTGGGAATTGACAGGGAAGTTCGGTTAAGATACGCTTATTTTATAAAATGTACACATGTGGTTAAAGATGATAAGGATAATATCCTTGAAGTGCATTGTACATATGACCCTGAATCAAAAGGCGGGAAGTCTCCTGATGGCCGTAAAGTTAAAGGAACCCTACACTGGGTGTCGGCAAAACATGCTATAAAATCAGAAGTTCGGATGTATGACCGTCTTTTTACGGTTGAAAACCCGCAAGCTGATAAGGAAAAAGATTTCAAGGACTTTATTAATGAAAATTCGTTAAAAGTGGTTGACAATGCCATGCTTGAACCACATCTTAATAACGCAAAAAAAGGTGAACAGTTCCAATTTGAGCGCATGGGCTATTTTTGTGTAGATAAAGATTCAACTACAGAAAAATTAGTTTTTAACAGAACGGTTACTTTAAGGGATAGCTGGGCTAAAATTAAAGGAAAGTAAGTTCTGAAAACCATCAGCACAATTTTAGAACTTTGTTATACGTAATGTTGTATTGTTAATTTTAAATTACTGGCAACTAGTCATTAGTAATTGGTAATTAAAATGAATGACTAATATTTTCATTCTCTAATTGCCAGAATACAAGCTGCTTGTAAATGAAAGAAAGTACAGACATATAAAAAATATGTATTATTCTGAACCATAGCCCATTGAAATTATAATATTAATATGTTACCAATTAGCATATAGTGGCAATTAACAAGCCTTTGCTATCCTTTTATTCTTAGCCCTTTTTCATTGATAACCGAAAATTTATTTCCTAATTCATTAAAATGTTCAGTTAATACTTTTTCAACAAGTATAATGCGTTCATTTCTTTTAATACTTGATAGCCTGATTAATAGGATTCCTTTATGTTTTAATTGTAAACGATATGATAACTCACCGAAATCTTTATCTTCAGTTATTAACAATAAGTTTTGTTGAACTGCAATTTGTAATACTTCAATATCGTTAATTCCTGAATTTTTTTCAGCAATTGAATAAACAGAAAAACCACCCTTTCACAGATTTACAACAATCCCAAAATCGACACTTTCATCAGCAACTATTTTCATTCTTTTTTATAGAATTTCATATTATGAAGCTATTGAATAAACAACTTCATTTTTTATTGAATGCGAAGCAAATAGTAAACATGCATGAATATCCTTAATTGTAAGAGTGGGGTAAGCATCTAATATATCACAGTACTCGTCGCCCATTGCAAGTTTTTCAAGCATTAAATCCACCGGTATACGTGTATTTTTTATTACCGGTTTTCCATATAATACTTTAGGGTTTGATTCGATATGTTTTGTCCAGTCAACCATTATAATTATTTTTTTAATTTTACCTTCAATACAAAGTTAAGTCTATTATTTTGTCTTTCAAACTAAGCTACAAAATAAAGCAGGCCAACTGTTCAATATATTAAAATAAAATACAACTTTAATATGAGCCAATCTTTTTTAAAGCCCATTTAGTAGATACAATATAAAACATTTTGAATATGTTAAACGGGTTGAAAAGAATCATTCACCAGCTTAATTTCTTGCTTTTAAAAATCGCCAAATTTTTAAAAGCAAGAAATAATACGAATGCCTTTGCCTATACCGTGGGCTTTTCTTATTTGTTCTCATGGGTGTCTGGCGATACCTTAAAAGCGGATAAGTTACAGTTCCCACGCTTTTTTTATATTTAAATTTTAAGTTTAACTAGCTCTTGGGGTATTGGTGCAAACAAATATTTTATAAATAATGAAAAAACTTAAAAAAGTATCTGCAAAACCTTTAGAGGAAGGTAAAAGTCAGGTAATAGCATTAGTACTTGTATTATTAGTTGGAGCACTCGGAATACATCGTGTGTATTTGGGATATGTTGGAATTGGTATTATTCAATTACTAACACTTGGAGGTTGTGGTTTATTTAACTATTAGTTTTGCCTGATAGACGAAAATGCAAAATGGGCAATTATAAGATTGTAAAAAACCTTTCAGAATTCTGAAAGGTTTTTATTTTTAAGAATATTTAAGTTTTATTAGGAAACTTAATTTTCAACTTCATCAATAGTTTGGGGTTCATTTTCTTCAGAATGTTTGAAAAATTTTCTATGAAACAGGATAATCATGGCAACACCAACCGTAATAGCAGAGTCAGCAATATTAAAAACCGGTCTGAAAAAAGTAAAAGGGATTGGTTCCGGCTCTGATGCCCAAAATTGAACACCAGCAGGTATAGAGCTTTTAATTATTGGAAAATAAAACATATCAACTACTTTTCCATGTAATAATCCGGCATAACCCTCCTCAGGGAAAAATTCAGCAACCTTTCCATAACTACTTTCCGTAAAAATAAGTCCATAAAACGAACTGTCAATTATATTCCCAACTGCCCCGGCAAAAATCATAGCAAAGCTAATCAACAAGCCAACAGGAGCATCTTTTTTAGCAAGATCGACTAAATACCAGCCAATACCAATAACCGCAAGAATACGAAAAATACTCAGGATCATTTTACCAAATGCTCCACCAATTTCCCAGCCAAAAGCCATTCCATTGTTTTCAGTAAAATGTAAAAATGCCCAGTTACCAAAAATAGAAATTTGTTCACCAAGTGACATATTCGTTTTAATCCATACTTTTAAATACTGATCAAGTATAAGAATAACAAAAATCAGGATGAGCGGGGTTCGCAATTTCGACATAATTCGAAAAAATTTACTTTATAATATTTACTCGTTTATTTTTGATTCATTTTTGCATCAATTGATAATGTTGCATGGGGAACAGCCCTTAATCTTTCTTTCGAAATAAGTTTCGAGGTTTCACGACAAATACCATAGGTCTTATTTTCGATTCTGATTAATGCTGCTTCAAGGTGTTGTATAAATTTTTCCTGCCTTTGGGCAAGCCTTCCTGCTTGTTCCTTTGAATATACATTCGCACCTTCTTCCATAACTTTAAATGTTGGCGAAGTATCATATGTATCATTATCATCTTTGTGATTAATGGCATTTTTTAATACATCTAAATCATGCCTGGCCTTTGTTAGCTTATCAAGTATTATTTCCTTAAATTCAGCTAATTCCTCATCAGAATATCTTGTCTTGTCTGTCATAATATATTTTTTTAATAATTATTATAATCAATAGTATACAGATCGTAATACCAAATATTTCGCAAATAAATAACCTTAAAGCTTATAAAGCAATTTTACTTAATTGTATATTAGTTTGAATATCACTATCAATTTCAACAAATTTAGTCCCCGAATTATTACCAATTTCATCAACTAAACTAAGGCTCCCGGCTAAAGTTTGTACTGCAATATAATCCCTGTGATTTTCAATTGCCCCGTTAATCAAATCATGTTTTTGAATACTTAAATTTATTTTATCAGTAACCTCAAGGCCTATTTCCTTTCTCAGATTTTGAATCCGATTAATAAATTCACGGGCTATACCTTCTTCTCTAAGCTTTTCTGTTACCTCAACATCCAGTGCTACTGTTAATTCGTTATTGCTTGCCACTAACCATCCGGGAATATCTTCAGATGCAATATTCACCTCATCTAATTTTATTTCAATCTCCTGATCGTCAAGCTGTAGTACATATTTGCCTTCAGCTTCAATTTTCCGAATATCTTCCTGATTAAATTGGTTAACTGAAGCAGATATTTGTTTCATCAGCTTACCATATTTTTTTCCAAGTACTTTAAAATCGGGTTTTATATTTTTTACAAGAAACCCTGCATCATCAGATATGTATTCTATATCTTTAACGTTAATTTCAGATAGAATAATATCTTTTCCGGCTTCAACCTGTTCTTTTAGTCCCGGATTAAGAATTGGAATCATAATTTTTGACAAAGGTTGACGGACTTTAAGACTTTTCTGCCTTCTCAAACCTAATACCATGGATGAAATTTGCTGTGCAATACTCATTCTCTCTTCCAAATCCTTGTCAATGGCCTTTTCATCATAAATTGCAAAATCAGCTAAATGAATAGATTCACATTTCTCTTTTCCGGTTACCGATGCCAAATCATTATATATTTTATCAGTATAAAAAGGTGCAATTGGTGAAGCAAGTTTTGCAACTGTAGATAAACAAGTATATAAAGTTTGATATGCAGCAATTTTATTCTTTGAGTAAGATCCGCCCCAAAAACGCTTTCTATTCAAACGAACATACCAATTACTTAAATGATCATTAACAAACTCCTGAATAGCTCTCCCCGCCCTGGTTGGAAAATAGTTTTCATAATAGTTACCAACATCCTTAACCAAAGAGTTCAATAAAGAAATAATCCAACGGTCAATTTCTGGTCTTTCTTCCAATGGAATTTCATCTTCTTCATATTTAAATCCATCAACATTTGCATAAAGTGCAAAGAAATTGTATGTATTATATAAAGTGCCAAAAAACTTTCGCCTTGTTTCGTCAACACCCTGGATATCAAATTTTATATTATCCCAAGGCGGTGCATTGGTAACCATATACCAACGAAGCGGATCTGAACCATATTTCTCAATAGTTTCAAATGGATCAACCGTATTGCCCAAGCGTTTGGACATTTTGTTACCATTCTTGTCTAAAACAAGTCCATTTGAAATGATATTCTTAAAAGCTACAGAATCAAACAACATCCCGGCAATTGCATGTAGGGTAAAGAACCAGCCACGAGTTTGATCAACACCTTCGGCAATAAAATCTGCCGGGTAAAACTCATTAAAGTTTTCTTTATTTTCAAAAGGATAATGCATTTGTGCATAAGGCATCGACCCTGAATCAAACCAAACATCAATTAAATCCGGTTCGCGGAACATTTTTTGTCCACTTTTTGAAATCAATACAATATCATCAACAAAAGGACGATGCAAATCAAAAAGAGAATAGTTGTCCGTTGAATTATCACCTTCTTTAAAATCATTTAAAGGATTTTCTTTCATGAACCCTGCATCAACTGATTTTTGGATTTCCAATTTTAATTCAGCCACAGACCCAATACAAACTTGTTCACTTTTATCTTCAGTCACCCAAATTGGCAATGGTGTTCCCCAAAAGCGGGATCGTGACAAATTCCAGTCAAGTAAATTCTCCAACCATTTACCAAACCTACCTGTACCAGTCGTTTCCGGATTCCAGTTAATAGTCTTATTCAGTTCAATCATCCGCTCTTTCATAGCAGTTGTACGCACAAACCATGAATCTAAAGGATAATATAGAACAGGTTTATCAGTTCGCCAGCAATGAGGATAATTATGGACATGCTTTTCAACTTTGAAAGCTTTATTTTCTTTTTTCATCATTACGGCAATGTCCACATCAAGACTTTCATCTTTTTCTCCAAGTGTACTGTCGTATTGATTTTTCACATACCTGCCAGAAAATTCTTTATACGTATCTTTATTTACATATTTACTGACAAAATCAGGGTCAAGGTCTTCAGATGCATAAAATTTACCTGCCAAATCAACCATCGGGCGACGGTTTCCGTCTTTATCAATAAGAACAAGTGGTACTATGCCTGCTGCTTTGGCTACACGATCATCATCTGCACCAAAAGTTGGGGCAATATGAACAACCCCGGTACCATCCTCTGTAGTAACAAAATCACCCAAGATTACACGAAAAGCTTCGCCCATAGGTTTAATCCAGGGAATTAATTGCTCATAAGCAACACCTTCAAACTCAACTCCAATATACTCATCAGTTATTTTAAAAGGTACCTTTTTATCTCCCTTTTTATATTCATCAAAATCCAGTTCAGCATTCTTTGGGTTAAAATAACCATTAACCAGGTCCTTGGCTATAATTGCAGAAATTGCTTCGCCAGTATATGGATTAAAAGTTTTTACTTTTACATACTCAATTTTATGACCAACAGCAAGCGCTGTATTCGAAGGTAATGTCCATGGTGTAGTGGTCCAAGCCAAAAAGTACAAGTTCTCATCACCATCAAAAAGCTTCTCACTTTTTTCATCCCTCACTACTTTAAATTGAGCAGTTGCCGTAGTATCTTTAACATCTTTATAGCAACCCGGTTGGTTTAACTCATGAGTACTTAAACCAGTTCCTGCAGCAGGTGAATAAGGTTGAATAGAATAACCTTTATATAATAAATCTTTATTATAAAGCTCTTTTAATAACCACCAAACTGTTTCAATATACCTGTTATCATAAGTAATGTATGGATCGTGCATATCAACCCAATAACCCATCTTATTGGTCAAATCTTCCCAAACACCAGTATATTTCATTACATCTTTACGGCAGGCGGCATTATATTCTTCTACGCTTATCTTTTTCCCAATATCTTCTTTAGTAATACCTAAAGCCTTTTCCACACCCAATTCAACAGGCAGCCCATGTGTATCCCAACCTGCTTTCCTTTTTACGTGAAAGCCTTTTTGTGTTTTGTAACGGCAAAAAATATCCTTTATAGTCCGGGCCATAACATGGTGTATGCCTGGTAAACCATTTGCCGAAGGAGGCCCTTCATAAAAAACAAATGAAGGTTTTCCTTCACGGGTTGTCAAACTTTTTTCAAAAGTTTTATTTTCTTCCCACTCCTTTAATACATCTTTATTGATTTGTGATAAATCAAGTTTCTTGTATTCTTTAAATTTTGCACTCATTACTTTACTTTTCACCCAATTTTTTAAAAGTTGTGCAAATATAAAGTACAGAACCCGAATTTCAAACAATATCTGCCTAAATCGAACTAATTAGTTGATTGATTGAAGAAAAAATAATTAGTTTTACAAAAAATATTTATACTAATACTTAAGGTGTTCTCTAAAAATTCAAAATTTGAGGCTTAAAAATTAAATTCCATGAAAAAGGTTTTACTTATACTTATTTTATTAAACACTGTATTAATTATTGCACAAAAAAAGGTAATAAGATTGCAGAACCACTTAGTTAACAAGGAGCTAACAAAACTAAAAAATGATAAATATTTAAAAAGTGCAGCAATTAGTTTTTATGCGATTGATACCAAAACCGGGGAAACAATTGCCGAATTAAACCCCAATATGGGAATGATACCAGCATCTACCCAAAAACTATTTACAACGGCAACAGCATTGGAATTAATTGGGACTGAATATCAATACAAAACAAAAATACAGTATTCAGGCAAAATAGATAAAACCAAAAAAATCCTTTACGGAAATATTTATATTAAAGGTAGCGGTGACCCAAGCTTAGGTTCCAAGTATTTTTTTAAAGGAAGACAGTTTGATTTTATTAAATATGCAATTACTGAGATAAAAAAAGTTGGTATTAATTCAATAACAGGAAGTGTAATAGCCGATGCCTCAATTTATAGCTATGAAATTGCCTCACCAAAATGGTTGTGGGAGGAAGTAGGTAATTACTATGGCGTTGCAGCAAACGGATTAACAGTGCACGATAATTTATACAAGGTTCATTTTAAGTCACCATACCAGGCAGGGAAACCTACTAAGATAATGAGAATTTCGCCTTATATTCCGGGGATAAAGATGTATAACGAGGTGTTATCATCAAATACCCGTTATGATGAAGCGTATATTTATGGTTCCCCCTACACTTATACCCGATTTATTCGAGGCACCATCCCAAAAGGGAAAGATGATTTTACGATTAAAGGTGCCATACCTGACCCTGCATATTACCTTGCCTGGCGATTTCAACAGGAATTAGATTCATCTGGAATAAAATGCACAAAAAAAGCAAATACAATACGATTATTAGAAATAGAAGGTGACACGATTAAAGACAAAAGAATAACACTGAAAACCATTTATTCACCGAAAATTATAGATATTATCAATAAAGTGAACAAGAACAGCAACAATCTTTTTGCTGAACATTTGCTAAACCATATCGGGTATCTTAAAAATAAAAAAGGGAGCTTACAATCAGGAACAAAAGCTGTTTTTAATTTCTGGAAATTAAAAGGTATGGATACTGATGGTTTACATTTATACGATGGAAGTGGTTTATCACGTATTAACTCAGTATCTGCCAAACAATTTGTGTTTTTATTAAACTATATGAAAGCCCATAGTAAGCATTTTTCTCTTTTTTATAATACCTTGCCGGTAGCAGGCAAATCAGGGACATTGAGATCAATGGGGAAGAGTACAATAATTGCCAATAATGTTCATGCAAAAAGTGGCTCTGTTTCCAGGGTTAGGGCATATGCCGGTTATGTTAAAACAGTATCAGGGCGGGAATTGGCTTTTTCTGTAAATATTAGTAATTATAATTGCTCATCCTGGGAAATAAAAAAGAAAATAACTGCATTGATGATAGCTATGGCAGGTCTGAATATATAGAAATTAAACAACAAAGCAAAATGTCAAAATTCCTTTTCAAATTATTATTAATATTTTTGTTCTAAAATAAATACAACGATATATGAAACTTTCAAGCTTTAAATGCTCTCAGTGCGGTTCTTCAGATTTTGAACAAGAAAGTAAAGATAAGCTCAGGTGCAAATATTGCAGCAGTTTATATGCAATTGAGAAACCTCCGAAAGTAATCAAAAAATCAGCAAAAGTTATTATCTCTAAAGGAGCAAAAGTTAAGTTTGGCAAAAATGCAAACGTTACAATTAAAGGAGGATTAGAGATTCAAGATGGGGCAGACGTTGAGTTCAATGGCAAAATTACACTGATTGAAAAAAGCGATGATAAAAAAATTGAAAATGCAAAAACAAAGTTAAAGAGAATTCAGGAATAATATGGGTAAAGCCTGCAGGTTGGAATAAAAAAACGGAATGCTAAGGTTTGAAAGCATCCCGTTTTATCCAAAACACCACAAAAAAATTATCCACACTTAGAACTGCCACAGCTTTGGCAAATCAGGCAGCCTTCTTGATATATAAGTGCTTCAGAACCACAATTTTCGCATTTTTTACCGGCTTTTGCTTTTGTACCATCCGGAATATATCTTTTCAAAGCACGTTCAACACCATTTCGCCAGGTATTAATAGTTTCACTATTAAGGTGTAATGATGAAATAAGGTTAACTGCACTTTTGATAGGCATTCCGTGGCGCAAAACCCCGGAAATTAATTTAGCATAATTCCAAAATTCAGGACTAAATTTGTACGATAAGCCCTCTATTGTAATATGAAACCCGTATTTATTCGTGTATTGAAAATCATATCTTTTTTTACCATTCGCATCCCTATTTTTTAAAATATAGCCCTTTTTAATAGAATTAGGTATTGGCAAAGCATCTTCTTCAGCAATACCTGTGAAAATTTCATACGGCTTACCTTCTAAAAGACCAACAAATGAAATCCATTTTTCATTATTATTATTAAACCGAACGATATCTGCCTCTAATGATTTAGGTCTTTTCGGTGAATCATGATGACCAAAACCTTCGTTTTTATTTTCCTTTTTATTAGAAATTAATACACCCTCACGTGATCCATCCCTGTATACAGTTACACCTTTACAGCCACTACGCCATGCTTCAACATACAAATCACCAACTAATTCTTCTTTCGCATCATTAGGTAAATTCACTGTTACACTAATGGAATGATCAACCCATTTTTGGATGGCGCCCTGCATTGTTACTTTAGCCATCCAGTCAATGTCATTAGATGTAGCTTTATAATAAGGTGATTTTTGAATAACTGCTTCCATTTTCTCCTCAGTATAGCGCTTCACTTTATCAACATCGTAATTGTTAATTTTTAGCCATGTTAAAAAATGATGATGAAATACATTATATTCTTCCCAGGTATCGCCTGTTTCATCAGTATAAGCAACCACAACATCGGCATCATTTGGGTTAACTTTACGTCTTCTTTTATAAACAGGCATAAAAACAGGTTCAATACCCGAAGTTGTTTGAGTCATCAGACTGGTAGTTCCGGTTGGAGCAATTGTTAATAAAGCAATATTTCTCCTCCCAGATTTTTGCATGTCCCTGTATAGTTCTTCATCTGCATCTTTAATACGAAGTATAAACGGATTATTTTTCTCCTTTTCTGCATCAAAAATACTAAATGCACCTCGTTCTTGTGCCATGGTTACAGATGAACGATATGCTGACAAGGCAAGCGACTTATGCACTTCAACTGAGAAATCTATAGCATTCTCACTTCCATATCGTAATCCAAGGGCAGCGATCATATCACCTTCAGCTGTGATACCAACTCCGGTTCTGCGACCTTCATCTGCTTTTTTTCTGATGTTTTTCCAAAGGTTAATTTCTACACGTTTTACCTCTTCAGATTCCGGATCAGAATCCAATTTTTCTAATATTTTATCAATTTTTTCAAGCTCAAGATCAATAATATCGTCCATAATCCTTTGAGCATAACCAACATGTTCTTTAAAGAGTTCAAAGTTAAATTTTGCTTTTTTTGTAAATGCTTCTTCAACATAACCATAAAGGTTGACCGCTAACAACCGACAGCTATCATGTGGACATAGAGGTATTTCCCCACATGGGTTAGTTGAAACAGTTCGATAACCCAAATCAGCATAACTATCAGGAACAGACTCGCGAATAACCGTATCCCAGAATAAAATTCCAGGTTCAGCTGATTTCCATGCATTATGCCTGATTTTCATCCAAAGCTTTTTAGCATCTATTTGTTTTGTAAATGTTGGAGTTTTTGAATCTACAGGGTATTGTTGTGTATACATTTTATTTTCAACCACCGCTTTCATAAATTCATCATCAATCTTTACCGATACATTCGCTCCGGTTATTTTCCCAGCCTCAAGCTTAGCATCAATAAAATCTTCCGCATCAGGATGTTTAACTGAAATGCTTAACATCAAAGCACCACGCCGTCCATCTTGTGCTACTTCTCTCGTTGAGTTTGAAAAACGTTCCATAAAAGGAACAACACCTGTTGATGTCAGGGCACTGTTAAGAACAGGACTTCCTTTTGGCCTCACATGAGATAAATCGTGTCCTACTCCACCCCGGCGCTTCATTAACTGAACCTGTTCCTGGTCAGTTTTCATGATTCCGCCATATGAATCAGCAGGTTTATCTTCGCCAATCACAAAACAATTTGAAAGTGATGCCACTTGAAAAGTGTTACCAATTCCGGTCATAGGACCACCCTGGGGTATAATATATTTGAAATCCTTTAAAAGGTTAAATAATTTTTCTTCACTTAAAGGATTTGGATATTTAAGCTCAATACGGTGAATTTCCTTTGCAAGTCTTCTATGCATTTCATTAGGATCACCTTCAAATATATTACCATGCGAATCCTTCAAGGCGTATTTATTTACCCAAACTCTTGCAGCAAGTTCATCTCCTTCAAAATAATTTAATGCTTTTTGAAAAGCTTCGTCAAAAGTGTAAGATTTTTCCTTTTTGGAATCCTTAAGGGTTAATGGTTCAATGTGCATTCTTCTATGTTTTTTTTATGGTATTATTGATAATGAAATAGTTATACGATATTTTGCTGACTGCAAGATATTCAATAAAAAGAAATTCTAAAAACACGAATTTTAAAAAATCGACTTTAAAATCTATTTTTATTGTTCATATCATTTTTATCATTCTGAAAACCAATATGAAATTTAAATATTAAATTGTTAATAAGATTATTTAATAATTATTAAGATAAAAAAAGTGAAAAATAAGTTCAAAGTAAAGTGAAGTTGGCACGATTTTTATAAAACTTACCCTCTGGTATTCAACATGGTACAATAATAAATAATAATATAACGGCCACAGGCTTAATTTATCTACATTTTATGTAAATTTACAGACATAATAATCAACTTAATCAAAAATTATTTACATATTATTTTAAAAATCTATACTTTTAATACATTAATTAAAATTAATCTATATGAAAAATATAATATTAATCCTGTTCATTGTTTCGGGCTTTTTAAATTTATCAGCCCAAAAATTTAAGTACGGGTACATAAATGCAGATAAAGTGCTTCAGGAGATGCCAGAAATATCAACCGCTAATAAGAAACTTGAAGCCTATATAAAACCAATTAACGACCATATAAACACGAAAAATTCCGAATACCAGAAAAAGCTGGAAGAATTCAACAAAACAAAAGAAAACCTTTCAGATTTTCTTAAAAAAGAAAAAGAAAGTGAATTAAACAGGCTTCAAAATGACTTAAGGCAGTTCCAACTAAATGCGCAAAAAGAAATTGGCCAAAAAAAGAAGGAATTATATCAAAAAGCCATTAATAAGCTAAAGACAGCCATTACAGAGGTTGCCAAAAAGAACGAATACCGCTTTATAATTGATAACAGCAACGGGCAACTTCTTTATTCAGATGAGCAGGACAATGTTGAAACCCTAGTTAAAAGAAAGTTAGGGATAGAATAATAATTTTTTACAAGGCAAAGCTGAAAATATACCCTGTAGTGTCTTTCAAATTCTGAAGGAGTTGCCACAACCACGATAAAACACTAAACACAAACAAGTTTCACAATTTTAATGCTATAGTTTAGATATTCAGGAGTTTTAGTGAGCCTTTCATAATTAATAGTGGCATTTCCCAGAATACCGCTGTAATGTATGTTTTGATAATTATTGGCTTTAGCAAAAACTATCTCTAAATTTTGGCTAAAGCCTAAAACCTTTACTGTACAAGTATTCCGTAGCATAAATGCTACGGCTAATTATCCAAGAATACCTAAACCAAAGTCAATTTTAATTACCACTAATGAGGGGCTTAACATTAATTTAACATAGATTTAATAAAAACTTAATTAAAAAGTTATCATTCTACTGAGTTGAACATTTAGCTTTGTGGCAAAATTAAAATAACTCTAATAATGGAAACTATATTTATATTATTAATTGTCATTTTAGTAGTCCTTGCTATATCAGATTTGGTAGTTGGGGTTAGTAATGATGCTGTTAACTTTCTGAATTCTGCAATTGGTTCAAAAGCTGCCCCTTTCTGGATTATAATGATTGTAGCAAGTCTTGGAATTGTTTTCGGGGCTACTTTTTCAAGCGGGATGATGGAAGTTGCCCGAAAAAGTATTTTCCACCCGGAAATGTTCAGCTTTACAAACATTATGATTATCTTTTTAGCAGTTATGCTAACCGATATTATTTTGTTAGATACCTTTAATACTTTTGGGCTTCCTACATCTACCACCGTTTCAATTGTATTTGAATTACTGGGTGCAGCGGTTGCAGTTGCCATATTAAAAATTGCTGATAGTGAAGCAGGAATAACTTCACTTGGCGAGTATATAAATTCCGGTAAAGCTTTATTAATAATAGCAGGCATATTACTCTCAGTAGTTGTTGCATTTACTATTGGAGCAATAATTCAATACCTGGTGAGAATTGTTTTTTCTTTTAACTATGGAAAATCGTACAAGTATTTTGGAGCATTATGGGGAGGAATAGCTATTACTGCTATTACATATTTTATACTTATAAAAGGGGCAAAAGGCTCTTCTTTTATGGATGATGTTACGAAATTATGGATTAAAAACAATACCCTGCAAATTGTTTTTATGAGTTTTATTGCCTGGACAATCATTCTGAAAATATTGCAAACTTTTACAAAAGTTAATATCCTTAAAATGATTATTTTGGTAGGCACTTTTGCCCTGGCCATGGCTTTTGCAGGAAATGACCTGGTAAATTTTATTGGTGTACCACTGGCGGGTCTTAAATCATATGAAACCTGGAAAGCAGCGGAAGGAATTAGTCCGGATGAATTCTCAATGGCTGTTTTAGCTGCAAAAGTTAAAACTCCAACCCTTTACTTACTGATTGCAGGACTTGTTATGGTTTTAGCACTATGGTTTTCAAAAAAAGCAAGAAGTGTAACTGCTACTGAGCTTAATTTAAGCAAACAAGATGCAGGTTATGAAAAGTTCGAATCATCTATATTTTCACGATATATTGTCAGACAATCAATAAAAGTATCAAATGCACTCAACTATATTGTTCCTCAGAAAATTCAAACAAGTGTAAATAACCGATTTCAACCATATAAAAAAGAAGACAGCTCTAATAATTCAGCTTTTGATCTGGTAAGGGCAAGTGTAAATCTGACGGTTGCCAGCATTTTAATAAGCTTTGCCACTTCGTTAAAATTACCCCTTTCAACAACTTATGTTACTTTTATGGTAGCAATGGGTACTTCCCTTGCAGATGGGGCATGGGGGCGCGAAAGTGCAGTTTACCGTGTAAGTGGTGTAATGACGGTAATCGGCGGATGGTTCTTTACTGCATTTATTGCCTTTACGGTTGCCTTTTTAGTTGCGATGAGTATCTATTATTTAGGCTTTATAATGGTTCCCGTCTTTCTAATTTTAGCAGTATTTATTTTAATTAAGTCAAAATCTGTACATAAACAACGTTCTGGTGATGATGAAGCCATTCTAAAAATGGAAAATGAGCAAACTGAACAAGTGAATATTTTAGAAGCATGTTCCATTAATGTAATTAATACTATTAATAATATTTCAGATATATACAGTAATGCAGTTGTAGCTATTGCAAATGAAAACAGAAAAGCTCTAAAGAAACTTAGCAAAAAAGTTGATGGGCTAAATGACAAAGCTAAGTCACTAAAAGACAGCCTGGAAGGAACCATTCAGGAATTACAGGATGATTCTATAGAAACAGGCCATTATTATGTCCAGGTATTGGATTATCTAAGGGAAATTGCTCATGCCATTACATTTATTATCCGACCTTCTTATCAGCATTTTGATAATCAACATACCGGTTTTAATGAAATTCAAATTAAGGAATTGAAAGAATTAGAAAAGCTATTACAGGATTTGCTAAATGAAATTCTTGAGATAATTAAAAATACAAGATTTGGTAATATTGATGATGCCTTAAACCATCAACAAAAAATATTAGATTCCATAGATAAATTCAGGCGGAACCAGATTAAAAGAATTAAAGCTGCTCAATCGGGAACTAAAAATTCATTATTGTATTTAGGTATTTTGAGTGAAACAAAAAATATGGTGCTTGATATTGTAAACCTTTTAAAATCACAACGAGACTTTATCATTTATCAAAACTCATAATAAAAAAACCTATAAAATGAACTACCCCGCTGCAGACAGGATATCAAAAAAGGAATTACTTTATATTTATTTCGCCCCAAGGGGTGGGGAATAAGACCTATAGGATCCCGATTCGCTTTGCGAATCGGGATCAGTTCGACTTTATTATTCCAGTTCACTATCGCTTCTGAAATAATAGTCTCACTGATTTAAACCCGGCAAACAATACTTTTGTCGGGTTTTTTATTTTGATTTATCAAATAATCATCTAATTTACAATAAGATTAGTAAAGAATTATAAATTTCTAATCGCTTTAATACAGAATTTTCTTAAATTTGGTTATCTCTAAATTAAAAGCTATGACAAAAAATATTTTGATAACCATTTTTATATTTTCCTCTTTTATGCTTACTGCTCAAAAAAATGGAATAAGTAAAAACATCAACAATCTGTCTTTCCGTATTTTAAAAAAGATTAATACAGAAAATGGAAATGTACTGATATCTGCTTACAGTATTTCTAATGCACTTGCCATGACCTACATGGGCGCAAAAGATAGTACTAAACTTGAAATGGAAAAAATTCTATTCCCCAATATTAATAATAGTGTAAATAAAGATTTTTATAATCTCAATGAATCATTAAGTTTTAATAAAAACCTGCAACTATTTTCTGCAAATGCCCTTTGGCTAGAAAACGCTTATAACCCAGAAAAGGAATACAATAAACTAATAACAGAAGATTTTAATTCAGAAATAAACACTGCTAATTTTTCAAATAAAAAAGGACAAGAAAAAGCCCGGAAAGAAATTAATTCCTGGGTAGAAAAAACCACTAAAGGAAAAATTACTGATTTTCTGGCACCTCGTGTTTTATCAGAATCAACCACCCTTGTATTAGTAAATGCAATTTATTTTTTTAGTAAATGGAGTGTTAAATTTTCTGAGGCGAATACCTACAAGGCTGATTTTAAAACAACCCAAAAAGATACTTTAGAATGTGACTACATGACAGACACATCTTACTTCCAATATTTTTCTAACGATTTGTTAAGTGCCGTGGAAATTCCTTATGAAAATAATGAAGCATCTATGATTATTTTATTACCTAAAAAAACGTCAATTAATTTATCAGATTCAGTTAATAGCTTATATTTTAGAAATATATATTCAAGCTTAAAAAAAGAAAAAGTTGAATTACACCTACCCAAATTTAAATTGGAAAGCGAATATGAATTAAGTAATTATTTAAAAGAGCTGGGATTGGTTTCCGTTTTTAATTCATCGGCTGATTTTTCAGGAATAACTGGTAAAAAAGAAATACAAATAAGTAATGTTTTACACAAAGCAATAATTGAAGTTAATGAAAGTGGTACAGAAGCCAGTGCTGCTACAGCTGTAATTACAAGCCGGTCAGCTGTTATTGGTAAAGAATCTAAACCAATAATTTTCAAGGCCGACCATCCTTTTATTTTCTTAATCCGGGAAAAATCTACAGGTACTATATTATTTATGGGAAACCTTGCAAAACCATAATTCAGTAGGCAGTCCTCAGTATGCAGTAATTTTCGTGTTTTTTTCTACTTTCATTAAATTAGCATTTGGTAATTAGTAACTGGTCATTAGATGATTGCATGCAAATAAATGGCTAATGACTAATTTCTAATGACTTTGTGCAACAATTTCAATTTACGAACCAACCATTCGTAACGCCTTGATAATCTGATCGCAAAAACAAAAGCTCTGATAGTAAACAGTCCTCAGTAGTCTGTGTGGACTGGAGACTGAAAAACTATTCATCAACCAAAATAAAATCAAGCTGCTTTCGCTGTAAGTTAGCCCTGGCTATTTGAATTTTAAGCTTATCGCCAATAGTGTATTTATTTCCGTGAGATTGTCCGATAATAGAATATTCTTTTTCATTAAAAACATAAAAATCATCATCCATTTCCCGTAAAGAAATCATTCCTTCTATCTTATTTTCAACAATCTCAACATACATCCCCCATTCGGTAATGCCCGAAATTACCCCATCAAAAATTTGCCCCAATTTATCCTGCATAAACTCTACCTGCTTGTATTTTATTGAGGCTCTTTCAGCCATTGCTGCCATTCGTTCCATTTTGGAGCTTTGTTTACAGCTTTCCTCGTATTGGCCTTTATTTGCAGATTGTCCCCCATCCATATAAGATTCCAGCAAACGGTGAACCATTAAATCTGGATAACGCCTGATTGGTGAAGTAAAATGAGTGTAATGATCAAAAGCTAAACCGTAATGACCAATGTTGTCAACAGAATATTCAGCTTTTGCCATGGAACGTATGGCAAGGTTTTCAATTACATTTTGCTCTGATTTTCCCTGAACATCTTCTAAAAGATCATTCATTGTACTGGCTATTTCTTTCTTGTTTTTTAAACTTATTTTATATCCGTAACGTTTAATAAAGTTTGAAAATGTATTTAGCTTTTCCAGGTCTGGTTCATCATGAACACGATAAACAAAAGTTTTTTCTGCATTCTTTGACTTTCCTTTACCAATTTCTTCGGCCACTTTTTTATTGGCCAAAAGCATAAATTCTTCAATCAGTTTATTTGCTTCTTTTGATTCTTTAAAATAAATATCCAGGGGCTTTCCATTTTCATCAATATGAAATTTGACCTCAATTTTATCAAAAGAAATAGAGCCTCTTTTATAGCGTTGCTCACGAAGTTTTTGAGCTAATTCGTTCATTTTTAAAACCTCATCTGCAAAATCACCTTCTCCGGTTTCAATAATATTTTGGGCTTCGTCATAAGTAAACCGCCTGTTGGATTTTATTATTGTTTTCCCAAACCATTTACTCAATACGTTTGCCTTATCATCCATTTCAAAAACTGCTGAAAAGGTAAGCTTCTCTTCATCAGGCCTTAATGAGCAAATAAGGTTTGAAAGTCGTTCAGGTAACATCGGTACCACCCGGTCAACTAAATAAACCGAAGTAGCCCTGTTGTATGCTTCTTCATCCAATAGGGTGTTTGGCTGAACATAATGGGAGACATCAGCAATATGCACCCCAATTTCGTAATTGCCATTTTCCAAAGTCCTGATTGATAACGCATCATCAAAATCTTTAGCATCTTCAGGATCAATAGTTATTGTAGTGATTTCCCTAAAATCTCTTCGCTTTTTAATTTCCGAAGAGTTTATTTCATCCGGAATTTTTTCAGCCTCGGCAATAATTCGTTCAGGATATTTATAGGGGAGGTCAAATTCTGCCAGAATAGCATGCATTTCAACATCATTATTGCCGGGCATACCAAGCACATCTATAATTTCGGCAATTGGATTTTTAGCACCTTTTGGCCATTCTGTTATCTCAGCAATTCCGTCTTTATACAAAAAACATAAAGACACAGGGGGGGGATCGGGGGGTTTAGCATTTTTCAAAAAAGTTTAAAACAGCCAAGAGATTGGCACAGTTGGCACAGCCTTAGTGAGACTAGTGTGCCAATCCAACTAGAGATTGGCACAGGTTGGATACACAATCAATGACTTACGTTATGTGGCTGGAACATAATCAATGACTTACGACCGTTAAAATTTTATGTATCCGCGTGGTTGTTTGCCGTCACTGGTTCTAAATCTCCCCTTCTGCCAGCCTTGCGACTCCATGCGTTTCATAATTCCCGCTACTCGTATTTGCTGTAATTTCACCTGTTTTCCTGGCTCAATTCCCAAACAGTCTGCCAGTAATTCAGCGGTTGTGATTTGGTCTTTATCTTCTAAAAATAACTCTATAGTTTCTTCCCACACGTCCACGTCAAACCGCTTTTCTTGCTCGGCATTCACATAATCAATATTTAATTCTCCACCATTATTTCTCTTAGCCATCTCAACTGCTGCCTTCATGGCTCGAAGTGGTCCATCCATAGTTGGGCTTGTGATATGGTTTGCGTCACCACTCTCACCAAATCCTAAAACCTCAGCATATATTTTAGCACCCCTTGCTTGAGCTGATTCAAGTGTCTCAAGAACCAATGCAGCAGCACCCTCACCCATCACAAATCCATCTCTATTCTTATCAAATGGTCGTGAAGCTGTTTTTGGATCATCATTTCGAGTACTGA